>JACMLN010000106.1 GCA_014379585.1 Gloeobacterales cyanobacterium ES-bin-313
CCAGTGGCACTGATCAGGGATTGGGTCGAAACGGCAGCGAGGGAAATCGCATTCGTCACAACGACATCGCCAGGTTGGATACTCGAAGCCGTTCCAGCGAGGCGCACCGTACCGTTACTGTTTACCACCAGTTGACTGTTGCTGCCGCCAGCCAAAAGTTCGGGCAACGAAAGAATCGGTAAGTTCCAGCTGGTTGGCAGATTGCCGCCACTGACTGGGACTTCGATGCTCAACACGTTTCCTGGTTGGCCAAGGCGCACATAGCGTTCACCAGGCACAGCAGCGACATTGACTTGGCCACCACTGAGTACGCCAGTACTAATGACCGTGCCACCGATCAAAGACAATTGCTGGCCTGGCCCAACACTTAACGCGCCCCCATTGATAATGGCTCCAGGTTGACCCATGGAAAGAGCCAGACTGGTTGGGCTGCCATTTAAGGCTGCGTAATTGTTCGTCCCACTGGCGTTAAACCACTGCGAACCGAAGCCAACAGCGTTGGCTGTCGTTGCTGTAAACGAGGCTGGGACATTTAAAGTGGCGTTTGGCCCAAAAATAATCCCAGCGGGATTCAAAAGGTAGAGATTGGCATTGCTACCTGTAACTTTGATCAGACCATCAATGGCAGAAAAATTTCCGCCAGTGACGCGGCTGAGAATATTTTGAATGGTTGCATTGCTTTGAAAGTTGGCAATTTGCCCAGCATTGAGGCCAAAATTCGAAAAGCTCTGGAAGAGATTCGCCCCACTGCTAGAGGTTGTACCACCAGTGATATTGAAAGTGTTGCCACTTTGGTTCACCAGGGTTCCTGTGCCGTCGCTCGCCGCTGTGATCGGCAGATTTTGAGCAAAAACCATCGTCTGAAGGCTGAGAGTTGCAGCCAAAGCCAAGATCACAGACAACGAAGAACGAGCACTCACTTTCACAAGCTCCAAAAAGTATTTTGGGTAAAACTCTCAGCATTCACAGGAAATAGAAATTGGTCATTGCGCAGGTTTGAATGCTTTTGAGCAGCAAACAAACCCCACCTAGAATACTTACAGATCTGCTCTCGCAATTATGCAGGCTGGAAATTATCGTCCTGCATGATCTACAGTAAGTCAAGTACTTGAGGGAACACAAACTTAATAATCAAAAGTATTACAATCCCATGTCATCTTTAGCGTCATGGATGTAATAAATAGTAACGACTACGCACTTTGTGGAAGCCTACGATGAATACCCCCTCAAATCTTGAAGTCAACCCAAGGCAATTGCTCGATCTCTACCTAAAGGCAGAGTACGAGAAGCTCTCCGAAAAATTTATTCATATCTTGCAATACTTCGAATCTAGGCCATTTGTTGTCCTAACCAACGAGGAGAAGTATTTTATTGATCTCTTTATGAAAAATTTTCTTTATCTATTCACCCAACCTGATTACACCTTAGCAGATTCCCACCTGACACAATTTATTCGATTGAATACGACGATCTCAAACTTAGCAAAAATTTCAAGTTTTGGAACCACCGATCCCTATATCTCACTTTTAAAGCAACAGCCTTTTAACTTTGTTAAAATACTCACCCTATACTCTGCTCGTAACACAGTTGATATTGAGTACAACGACTTATTCTCAGCGAATCCTACGCTTGCTTGCTTGTGGTATTCTTGCTTTCTTGAGCTGTATCGTTCTGGATTAGGAGATGCCCAAAGTTTTCATCGCCTTAAAGTTCACCTTTCCTACAGCCACGAGAAACTCACCGATTTTTATAATATTAGTGACCTCTATTTTGGTTCCACCTACATCGATCCCTGCTTAGATCGAGAAATCAAGCAAAAGATCAATCGTTCAATCCAAATCAGTTTTTCGGGCGTTTCCAGCCAAATTCGGAATCAGCCAAACCCGAAAAAGATCGCCATTATTTCATCGCTTTGGTTCACCCAGCATTCCGTCTATCGAACCCTTTCGCGCTACGTAGAATCCTTAGAGCAAGATTATGAGCTGACTCTAGTTCACCTTGGAGTACCGAGAGACAATATCGACATCGGCCCGTTCAAGCGAGCGAAGTACGTTGCCTTCGAGTCGGGTGCCCTGAATATTTCGAGTATCCAGAACAACGACTTTTCGGTGATCTACTACCCAGATATTGGCATGATGCCAGAAAGTATTTTCCTCGCCAACCTGCGCATTGCCCCGATCCAGATCTGTGGAACAGGGCACCCAGTCAGTACCCACGGTTCAGAAATTGACTATTTCATGAGTGGAGCAGATGTTGAGGTCGCGGTCGGGGCAGAAGCACATTACTCTGAACGACTGGTTCTCTTGCCAGGATTTGGGGCTATTCACAATCCGCCTGACTATCAACGCCAAGGAATCACAAAAGAGCGACCAGAACTGATCATCAATTGTTCTTGGTTCTCTCAAAAAGTGAACTATGCCATGCTCTGCATACTGAGTGATATTCTTCAGTCTGGCCGTAAACCCCTGCTTTTTCGATTCTTTTCTGGCAGTTCATTAATGCTCAAAAATGACTACCTTGCTTTTGCGTCCGATCTAAAAGCGATGCTCGGCGAGAAGCACTTCGAACTGATCCCCGCAAAACCCTACATCGAATACATGACGATTATGGAAGAAGGCGACTTTTGTCTAGAAGCCTATCCTTTCGGCGGATCCAATACTGTGGCGGACAGCCTCTATTTGGGCAAGCCCACGATTGCCTTCGAGGGTCAGAAATGGTTCAATCGCATCGGTTCACAGATGTTGCGCTCCGCAGGGTTCCCAGAGTTAATCGCAACCAATACCCAAACATATATCGAGCTAGCCCTTAAACTCATTCACGACGATAGCTATCGCAGCGGTCTTCAACATCGTTTAGACAGCACTGATCTCAACAATACGATCTTCAGTGACAAAGCCGCACCAGCCTTTAAGCGCGCCATCGACCTCTTAATTCGCGATCATGAGCAACTAAAGCAAGACCTTGTTCGAAGACCCATCCAAATCTTCTAGTACCGATTCGCCATCGAAATTAAGTGCCTAAGGCATCCAAACCCTATGCGCCTCCCATCGCTCTCCCATCGCTCTCCCATCACTCTCCCATCGCTCTCCCAATCCCCCTCCAATTCCGCATCACCACGCGGTAGCGCCATGAGCCTGGGACGCGCAGCGTCATACCTACCGTGCCACCAGTCCACAGACTGTGGTGGTTGCGCACCCACCCGCAACGTGAGAAAAAATCTGCGCAACCCAACAACACCAAGTATCAAGCCGCTAAAGTTGCCAAGGGGGTGTGGGGGACAGGCTTCTGTCCCCCACGGGGCGGGGGTTTTAGGGGGCGGGGCTTGCCCCTGCCCCCTAATGCAGTTCGCCATATCTCTCCCACTCACCAAAATAGAAATAATGCGTAGTTTGTTCGGTATCCGCATTCTTTTCTGCACATCAAAGCAAAACTATGGCTTTGGCGCAACGGGGCATTGAACAGTAGATTCAGTGCTTGGCGCAACGCAGGTCAGCGGCTTATCCGCAACTTGAACGAGTCCCACAGCTTTGAGTAAAGAAGACCAGTCGCTTGTGAGAGTCGTGTCATTATTCGATTGGCGGCGCAGCGCTGCCAAGTAGCGCAACGCATCGAACCAAAGACCCGCTTCGGCGTAGATCGCTGGATACTCCGTAGGCTCGGCTTTTTCCAACTTGGTCGCTAGAGCCGGATCAGGGGCAATACGCCGAATCCAACCACTGACTTCTTCATCTTGGGAGCGATCTTCTAGGTTGCAGATAATCGATAAAGACCAGCGATAATCCCGACCTACTTCGAGGCTTGGCCGATCTGCAGGAACCGTGAGATTGGAGATCCCTGAAAGTCCTTTAGAACTAAAGCGCGTGTTGTAAAGGGGTGGATCGATATCCAGCCCCTTGCCGTCCGTTGCAGAGAGCACAAATTCGATCTCCGCAGGCTCAGGAGTTTCAACGTTGGGCATAAACCAGAAAAACGTCGGCTGCTCCGCAACAACGAGGCCGAGGTTCGTATCAGGCAGGAGGGCAGCCAGACTTTTACGAGGAGTTGAGCAGCCAGGGCCACGTTTTGCCGCTCCTTGGCGATTGCCAACCAACTGCTGAGTGGGTAGTTTAAGGGACAAGAATGCTGGCCGATAATTACTGGGTGCCTGAATTTTGGGAATAAAAGGCTTCGGTATTGTAGCAACTGGCTTTTGTCTAGTAGTAATCGGTTTGACGACTGTCCCTACTGGCTTTTTAACAACAGCAACGGTTTTCTGCCTTTGTTTTTTGCGGCCTGTTTTTACAGGCTTCGTAACTGACTGAGGATCAACGGATTGAATCGGTTTCTTCGTGATTGGCTGAGAATCAACTACACCGCCAGGGACAGTTAATCTTTGCCCTACCTGGATCAAGTCAGGATCCGCGATCTGAGGATTCGCTGTAATTAGCTTTGAAAGGGAGACACTATTTTTGCGGGCAATTCCCGAAAGTGTATCTCCAAGTTTCACTCGGTAAGTGGCCTCTGCGTTGACTGGGAGGATTGTGATACCCAGAACCAAAGGGATCAAGAGGGCGCATCGGCAAGCGGTAGGTACATGCATGGTTTCCAACAATCGAGTCGAAAGGACAACTAGGGACTAAGGGCGATCGCATTCAAGGAGGCAAGGAGTTCATCGATGCTATTGAACCTTTGATCGGGGCTTTTGGCGATGCAGCGCATGATGATTGCTTCCACTTCAAGAGAAAGGTTTTCACACCCTGCCTGAGCACTGATGGGCTTTGCTTCGCGCAGAACGTGGCCTTCATACCAGAGAGCGGGGGCTGAGTAGGCTTCTTCTTGATCGATACCAAATGGATTATTGCCGCTCAACATTTCATAAAAGATGATCCCCAAACTGTAAATATCGGCGCGGTGATCTAAGTTGCGTTGCCCGCGCCACTGTTCAGGGGCAGCGTAGCGAGAAGTGCCAACAAAGCCACCCATGGTTAAATCTGTGCGATCCTCTCCGTCTTCTTCCGTTTGCGAAACAGTTTTGGCAATGCCAAAGTCGAGAATTTTCACCAGTTCCCCAATTCCAATTGGGACAAGATAGATATTGTCAGGTTTAAGGTCTCGGTGTACAACTTTAACCAGTTCTTTATTACCACTACTGCTGACCATAGTGATCCCTTGATGAGCAAGGCTTAGACCTTCGCAGACCTGTTTCATTATCCCAATGGAGCGGTTTAGCGAGAGGCACTTTTCCTTTTTGAGTACTTGGCCAAGACTTTTACCCTGGAGCAATTCCATCACGTAGAAGGGAAAGCCTTCTACAGTCGTGCCATAGTCGTTGACTTGAACAATATTGTTGCTGCGCAGAGCCGCTGAAACTTTTACTTCCTTTTCGAAGCGCTTTTGCAGACCGAGGCTTTCGGCATTGACATTAGCGCGCAGAATTTTTAAGGCAACATCGCGCCCGATCGTCCGATCCAGGGCAATGTAGACCTCACCCATTCCCCCTTCTCCAAGACGACTGTTGATTAAATAGCGATCCCCTAGGCCCACGGTTCGCCCAAGCCAGTTCACCCTCGCGAAGGGATTGGCGGTGACTCCATCGACGACGGTTCCTGAACGACTGTTGGGGCCAAAAGCTTCATTGCGTGTGGGGTTTTCGTTCGTGATGACCGGGACAGGCACTTCGATGATCACTGGTGCCGGATTGCCCCGTAGGGTTCTGACTGCCACTGCACTAAGCAGTACCCCTGCAATGGTCGGAACGAGGGGCACCCAGCCTTCTTTCGTAAACAGCAAGTAACAAAAACCAATAATCAGCACAATGGCAATTGCTGCGCTCAGTGCTGAAGCCAGAGGTGATTTTGTCCACCAAACGAGCGCACCGACGGCAACACTCCAGAGGACAATCCAGCCCCACTCCATCGGCTCGCCCCAGTACCAGATCATCGCGCGGTTATTGAGACCAGCGCTCAAAAATTGGCTAATGGCGTGGGCATGAAAGATCACACCAGCAACTTGGGTCGGACTATAGGGTGCATTGAACACATCGTTGACGCTGTCCGCTGTGTAGCCGACGAGTACGATTTTATCTTTGATCCATTCGGGATTGACTTTGCCCGCGAGGATCTCGGCAGCAGAGACTTCCCTGGCTGGGGCAGGCAGCCGAAAGTTGATCAACATGCGATAACTTTGATCAAATAATTTTTGGTTTTGATAGGCCCCAGCATTGCTGTCTAATTGCTTCAGCGTGACTTTACCCAATTGCATATCGCCACTTGCAGTTCGCTGTGGAGAGACTTTTTCGCGATCAAGATAACTTAAAGCGAGCAAGAAAGAAAACGAATAGATCGTCTTTTCGTCTTTACCGTCCTTCAAAGTAGTATACAAATAACTTTGACGAATCACCCGGTCATCATCGAGGGGCATATCACTGTAACCAACCCGACCTTCGTCTACACTCATGCCGGGAGGTGGGGGCGTCTCGTAGCCACCACTGGCATTGATCTTGGCAATGCCAACGATCCGACCATCGTTCTTCAACAATGCCGCTAATTCTCCCTCTGGCTTATCCCGGTAAATATCAATGCCAATGGATTGTGGCTGGTGGGAACCAATTTTGGTCAGAAGCTTGGCAAGCAGAGGGTCGGGCAACGGATATTTGTAGTTCCGAATATCCTCCTCGGTGATCTTGACCACTAAGATCCGCTCATCGAGGGGTTCAGCCGGACGAGATTTCAAAAGCGCATCGTAGGCAGTCAACTCAAGCGGTTGAAAAAGCCCTAAAAAGCGCAGAACGAGGATCAAGGCAGCAGCGGCCAAGCTTGCTAGCAGAGCCAATGGCAGGCTATTCAGGTTCAGGGCTGAGGATTTCGTTGAAGATTGAGCAGTCATGTAGGAAAGGATTTTGGTGCAAGGAGCCTGCCGAGTAAGCAGTGACATTGCTAGACTACGTCGGCATCAGGATCCTGCCATGGAATCTACACAAAAATCTGTCCTTGGATTGCCTCTCGACACGCCTCCCTGTTAGCGTCCATTCAGTTTCTCAACCACAGGCTTCGCCCATTTGAGGGCTGTTTCATAGTCGATCATCCCCCAGTACAGTGACGAGGAGACACTGCGGGCATAGCTTTCCGGGCTGAGTTTCAAACCTTGACGGGCGAGTTCCCACATCTCCCGCTCGTAGCCTCTGCGCTCGATCCGCCACCGAAAATTCAAATCGAAAACATATAAGACATAAAAAGGTAGATGACCAACAGCGCGCTGTTGACGGTGATGCACTTGCTCATGGGCAAGGACAGAGCGCTTGAGGTCTTCTCGCCAATGGGCAAAATTTTGGGGCACAAAAACGAAAGGATCTAGCGCCAAACAAAAATGAAGCGGCCAGGGTACGAGTTGCATGACTAGAGCCAGTCCTCTTGGGTGGAACTCCCAGGGCGATAGACAGGGCGCTGATGATGAATTTCGCGGGTACGTTCAAAAAGAAGCTCTTTCGTCAGCTTCCAGTTGCGCAGGACGATGGCCAGATCGCGTTTAATATCGTCAGCACCCGGAAATCCCTCGTAGCGAATTAGCAGGCGTGCCAATTCGCACAGATGGTAGTCATCTGGCTCTGATTGAAGCAATTCGCTGAGCGCCGGACGATCTTTGCCGTACTGGGGGTGGGTCTGTTGCATGATTTAACTCCAAAGCCGTTTGCGATTGCCTTGAAACATGAGCTTATGGCTCTCCTCAAGCAGTGTTGGAATCTTTAGTTCGACTGGACAGCGTGGCAAGCAGTCTCCGCAATCGGTACAGGCATTGGCTGTGGTGCCGGGATACCAATGGCCTGCGTTACCAAACATCCCGTAGCGGTACTGGGCAAATTCTTGCATGTCGAAACCGAGAGCCAAGTTGCGCAGCCGCAGGACTTCTGGAATATTGATATTTTCAGGGCAAGGCAAACACTGCATACACTGCTCGCAGAGGCTTGGAACCGTTCGATACTGATTGTCCAACCGCGCAAAGATCGCTTTTTCAAGCTCAGTCAATGGGGCATCGTTGTCGGCCACAGCGATATGGGGCGCGAATTCTTTTGGATTCGACGCTCCAAGACTCAAAGTATGGATACGGGGATCCGAGAGCAAGAAGCGGTGATTGATCGCCATTGGCGAGTAGGGGGCGCAGAGTTGTTCAAGTTTTGGCGTCGGGTTAAACAGTTGGCCGCCTTTGTCTGTGGGAGAAATGATAAATACACCCATATCTTTTTGGTGGGCGAGTTCAACGGCGGGAGCGTTGTTTTGGTTGAAGTAGTAGTAGTGGAGATTGATCGATTCAAAAAGATCGGTGTTGATCGTCTCCAAAAGCAAGGGCAGTCTGCCGTGGGTCGAAAAGCCAACATGACCAATGATGCCCTCGTCCATCGCTTCTTGCACTGCCTTCATGCAACCATTTTTGCGGGTACAGAGGGCGAGGTGCTCAGGCAAATTGATGCCGTGGACATCAAAATTGTCAATACGACTAATCCGCATCCGCTTGAGGGATTCGTCGATCTGGCGGCGCATCGTGTCTCGATCCGCCGTCGGGGTGATCTTGGTGGTGATGAACAGTTTGTCTCGTGGCAGACCTGCCCGAAACGCTTCCCCCAAGAACTTTTCGCTGTCGCCGTAGCCCCGCGCCGTTTCAATATGATTGATCCCGAGGCGCACCGCTTCAAAAGCTGTACGAATCGCTGTCTCTTTAGAATCGAGAAAGCGCATCCCCCCTAAGGTAAATACAGAGAGATGCATTTCCGTGCGACCAAATCGACGGTACTTCACAGGTGAACCCTTTAGACAGCTTCACCATTGTACGCAAGGTGCGTTAGATCACTGTGCCGTCTGCGACAACTGCATCCTTGGCAACAATCACGATACTGTTGCGAATGTAGTAGCCCTGCTCTGGGCGATCGAGGGATTCGGGGCGATCCTTGTCGAGAATTTGTACATCTCTACCAATGCGGGCATTTTTGTCGATGATTGCCTTCTGAATCGTTGTGTTTTCACCGATGCCGATTGGGGGAACCCCGCGATCCATGGAAGCCTGCCGCTCTTCGGTGGTTTCGTACAGATCAGCTCCCATCATCAAGGAGTCTTCCATACGAACTCCCGCCTCGATCCGCGAACGCTGGCCGAGCACAGAGTGATGAATAAACGTGTCCTTGATGATGCACCCCTCGGAGATCAACGATTCGCTGATCTGGCAGTTGAGCAGCTTACTCGGCGGCAAGTAGCGTGGACGAGTATAAACGGGTGCGTCAGGCGCGTAGAAACTGAACGGGGGCGATGGCTGTTCGGTGAGGGCAAGGTTGGCCTTGTAGAACGCATCGATGGTTCCGATGTCTTCCCAGTAATCGTTGAACAGATAGGTCTGCACGTTGTACTCGCCGAGGGCAGCTGGCAGGATTTCTTTGCCGAAGTCCGTGCGGGTTGGATCTGTTTTAAGTAAGTGCATCAGCACTTCCTTGCGGAACACGTAGATTCCCATGGAGGCGATATAAGGCTTCTTGAGCGCCTCTTCGGCTGAGAGGCCGAGGGCGGTGGTATCCACCTGCATCGCTTCTAATTCATCACCTTTCGGCTTTTCGGTAAACTGAAGCACTTTGCCAGAACTATCGACTTTCACTAGGCCAAAATCCGAAGCGCGTTCAGGCTCACAGGGCAGAACGGCAATTGTGATATCCGCGTTGGTCTGGCGATGGCGCTCAATGAAGAGGCGATAATCCATCCGGTAGAGATGATCGCCAGAGAGAATTAAGTACTCGCGGGATGGGGCGGATTCAAGGAGCCAGAGATACTGGCGCACGGCGTCGGCAGTTCCTTGAAACCAATTTGGATTTTCGTCGGTCTGCTCTGCTGCGAGGATTTCGCAGAACCCATCGGAAAAACGGGAAAACTGGTAAGTCTGAACCACATGGCGGTTCAAGGAGGCCGAATTGAATTGAGTGAGGATGTAGATTTTCTGAATATCGGAGTTGATGCAGTTGCTGACCGGAATATCGATCAGCCGATACTTCCCCCCCATCGGTACAGCGGGCTTGGCGCGGCGCTTCGTGAGCGGATAAAGGCGCGTGCCTCTGCCGCCACCAAGGATAATTGCGGTAACTTGCTTCATGGACATGTTCTCCTCCCGGTCCACCACCAGCGTAAACCGACCAGAGGTTTCAAACCGTGACAAAACTTAAAGTTTTTGCAGACGTGACCACAGCACTAAGGCGATAATCAGGGACGGAGCGAGCACAGTCGCCCAGAGTAGCGGGATTTGAGGTTGCTTGACCCACAGGGGCAGGACATACTTCACAAGGCCAGAAAGGCACCCCGCGATCCCCAGTACAGCCAATACCCAAAGCCCATCGCGCACCCGAATCTCCAATGAGTCAACCCAAAAAAAACAAAGTTCTCTTGATCGGTATTGCCATCTTCGGCTTTTTCGGTTTCGTTGGCCCCCTGCTTTTCACCCTTTTCTCGATCTTCACGGGTGGGGAACAGGCGACCCCGCCTCCTACTCCTGTCGCCAACGAGGCTATCGATCCAAAAGCACTGAAAGTCCAGATCGACGGCTACCAGACGGTGCTGAAGCGTGAACCGAACAACTTAAATGCCCTCGGTAGCCTTGCT
The DNA here is from genome assembly GCA_014379585.1 of Gloeobacterales cyanobacterium ES-bin-313. GTDB lineage: Bacteria > Cyanobacteriota > Cyanobacteriia > Gloeobacterales > Gloeobacteraceae > JACMLN01. The sequence goes on from JACMLN010000106.1 coordinate 10,605, forward strand.
GAACTGTATCTGCGTTCTGGGCAGTATGCACAGGCGGTGCCCCTTGTCGAAAAAGTTTCCGCCCTCCAACCTGACAACCTCCAAATCACGCAGCAATTGGTGGCGCTCTACGTCCAAACCAAACAGTTCGAAAAGATTCCAGCTACCTACGCCCGCTCCGAAGCCTCCTACGATCAACTCCTTGCCAAGGACAAAAATAATCTCAATGGACTCGTTGGCAAGGCGCGCCTCCGCCAAATCCAGGGCGATCTCAAAACTGCCCGCACACTCCTCGATCAAGCCGTCAAAGTCGCTCCTGCTGACCTCAAACCTCAAGTGAAAAAACTTTCCGAGCAGATGCTCGCCCCGCCTGCTACTGCTGCATCGACTCCAAAGTAAATGATGAATGAGAGGAAAAGTATCTTTTCACATCTTTAAGACTTTCTTAGCGGATCGTCTCTAAAAGACGCAGGTTTTCCCGGGTGGAATGCTGGTATGGGCAAGGGGATCGCCGATGACAATGTCCCGCCAGCCCAGCCAACGGCTCGCTCTGTAGAACGAGGTAGCGAGGTTGTTGCCGCAGAAGTAGGAGGTCAAAAGTAATGAGGGGGAAGCGATCGCATCCAAGTAGGGTTCGTCGGAGTAGCCCTTGACCCCTGTCACACCCTGTTTCACTAAGTCAGCCACCAAAGACTGGCCGCCGGTGGTGGGCAAAAAAGTCCGACCGCTAGTGGAAACAGCCGTTTCAGCGATCGCACCGGGCACGAAACTGAGACTGTTGTAAGTAAATACATTAAATGGGCCATCGTTGCTTCCCCAACTGGCGTAGCCGATCAGCTTTTTGCCTGCGCTGAATCGATTCGGTGGGGTGATTTCAGTGCTCAGGCTTGGAAAGTTCTTCAGTTGTTCCGCCGCGAAGAGCAAGTCTTGGTTGTAGTCGCTGTTGGTAAATCCCCCGTAGTTCGGGTTCGTGCCACAGCCCTGGGAGATCGGGATTGTGCACTTTTCCAACGTGATAAAAGAAACTGGCTGAGGGCGCTGGGAGCCACCATTGCTACCCTGGGGATCCAAAAGCACTTTGCCAATTTTGGGGCCTGGTGCTAACGCCCGATCGACTAAAGCTTTTGCGTCGGATTCGGTGTAGCCATCCAGGCGAGTGACGAGGTAGCCACCGAGGTCGCGATGTTCGAAGGGAACGGTCTGCCCCCAGTAGAGATTTGGAATCACCGCCGCAAAGATGTCAGCGCTGCCACCATTGCGCAGGGCAATGTAAGGCGCTTTGTAATCTAAAGCGGCTAGGGTGCCATCGAGGGATTGGGTCTGTTGGTAGGTGGGTACTTCTTGGAAAGGGTGGGGAACACCTGTGACCCGTATGGGAATGCCTTTGGTCAAGACGATGTAGCGCACTGTATCTTTGCGGGTGGCAAGCAGGGCACGGAGCGGTTCTTCAACTTCTTTTTGGTACGTCTGGTAGGGAATAGTCTCGTTGGCGCTAGTCAGAGCACTATCGGGAAGACGAATGCTGATGGTTTGGGTTGGATCAAGGTTGCGCCGCCGCATATAGTAACTGGCAACAGCCACCGAGGTGGGGCTATTCAAGTTTTGCACCACTAAAACGCGGCTGACATCGTCTTGGGGAAGGGCTGCGCTACAACTGGTCACCAAGATTCCAAGCAGGCCAATAGAGTATTTCCAGAATTTCACAGCCCAAACCCCGTGCTTCGAGAACCACCCTAACAAGTTTTGTAAAAAGAAATAAATGAAAACCTATTGACACATTTCGTATTGTTCACTAAATTAAGTGTTGTAACGAAGATTTAACTCTTCACTCAGGATTCACTTCCATGCAGGTTTCCGGAAATAGCTCTTTCAGTGTCGAGGAACTCAAACAGTACTTCTTCTCGGATCGTCAGCCTGTAGAAGAATTTGATGTGATCGTAAAGTGCGCTCAACTCGAAGCTTTATTGCTTCTCGATGTAACCCCCTAGCTTTTCAAAATCAATTCGTTGAGAAAACCCCTCGTCTATACCAGGCGAGGGGTTTTTGGTAGGAGCTTAGGGGAACAGTGATTACTGGTCTGAGGAAGTGCTAAACAGACCGAGGTTACGGCTAAGTACATCCTTGGATTCAGGTGTTAAGCCTTTCAGTTCAAGAATCTGGTCAGTACTCTTGTAAGGCTGTCCCTGGACGATCAGTTTTGCAGTAGAGGTATCTAGACCTGCTTTTACGAGGTCATCTGTTGTTGCCGCGTTCACATTGATTTTTGTCGGTTTTGCAGTGGTGCTTGCTGGTGGTGTTGCCGAAGGTGGTACTTCAGAGGTCATACTCTTTGGATCGGATTTACTCGGTGATTTACTCATGGAATCAGGGGTGTAGGATCCCTTGCTAGAGTCCGGTGCAGGGCTAGCTGTTTGTGCTTGAACTGCAGCGCTGCTGAGTGCAACTGTCAAGAGTAATGCCAGTCCAATTGCACCCTTTTTGAAGTGACTTTGCATAATAATCTCCTTGTTCCAATTAATTCATTATTCATAATTTTTCACAGGTTGATATTTATTGCATCCCCAATAATATATATTCCGAAAGTTGGATGTAATTATCAAAATAAATATGTAGACATAATTCTATGAAAAAGCCTCCGTCGCTGGAGCGCCTGTGGCTCAAGAATGGTAGGCAAAGTCTTAATTTGGAATTTTAAAATGGCAAAATAACTTGGCTTCAGCGCGGGTCAGCTAGGATAAATGCTGCATTTCGGACTGGGTGCGATGATCGAGCATGACATTGTAATCGTTGGTGGTGGACTGGCTGGGTCGAGGGCTGCGGTGGAGATCGCCCGCACTGATCCACGTTTGAAAGTGGCAATTGTTTCAAAAGTGCATCCGATTCGAAGCCATTCCGTTGCTGCTCAAGGCGGAATCGCTGCGGCTCTTCAAAATGTCGATCCCAACGACGACTGGCTAACCCATGCCTTCGACACCGTCAAAGGCTCGGATTATTTGGCAGATCAAAATGCCGTTGAAGTTCTGACCAAGCAGGCACCCTCGGTGATCATCGACCTTGAACACATGGGCGTGCTCTTTTCGCGACTGCCCGATGGTCGGATTGCCCAGCGCCCTTTCGGGGGGCATACCAATCGTCGCACCTGCTACGCTGCCGATAAGACCGGGCACGCCATGCTCCACGAACTGGTCAGCCGCCTTTTCCAGTACAAAGTGCCGATCTACGAGGAATGGTACGTCCTCAAGTTAATCGTCGAAGAAGGGGAAGCACGGGGACTGGTGATCTATCACATCCCGACTGCGCGGATCGAAGTGATTCGCGCCAAAGCGATCTTGTTTTCCACAGGTGGCTATGGACGCGCCTACAACACGACTTCCAACGACTACGCCTCGACGGGGGATGGCCTGTGTCTCGCTGCCATGGCTGGGATGCCTCTCCAGGACATGGAGTTTGTCCAATTTCATCCTACCGGCCTCTACCCCGTGGGAGTCTTGATCTCTGAGGCGGTGCGTGGGGAAGGCGCATACCTTGTCAACGGTGAAGGAGAGCGCTTCATGGAGCACTACGCCCCCAGCAAATTAGAACTCGCTCCCCGTGACATCACAAGTCGTGCCATCGATACAGAAATTCGTTTTGGTCGCGGCATTCAGGGCGGAAGGTACATCCATCTCGATGTGAGACATCTGGGCAAGCAGCGGATTATGGAGCGCATTCCGTTTGCCCACGACGAAGCAGTGCGTCATCTGGGCATCGATATTGTCTACGAACCAATGCCTGTACGTCCCACAGTGCATTATTCTATGGGCGGGATTCCAACGAATGTCGATTGCCAGGTGCTCAGTGCCCACAACCAAACAGTGCCTGGATTTTTTGCCGCTGGGGAAGCGGCCTGTGCCTCCGTCCATGGAGCGAATCGTCTCGGCAGCAATTCTTTGCTCGAATGCGTTGTTTTCGGCCAGCGCGCTGGCGCTTCCCTTGTTCGCCATGTTCAAGACCGCAAACTGCCGAGCGTGAATGAGCAGCACTACCTTGACGAAGCGAAGGGATTGCTGGCTGGGTTGCTCGATCAAAGTGGCCCACTACGCATCGATCAGTTGCGGCGCGGATTTCAGGACACCCTCACCGACCACTGTTCCCTTTTTCGCGAAGAAGCCACGCTCAAAGCGGGTCTTGAACAGATCGCAAATCTGAAGGCTAAGTACAGCCAGATTCGTCTGGATGACCGAGGTACCTGTTACAACACAGAGATCATCGAAGCCTTGGAACTGCGCAGCTTGATCGCTGTCGGTGAAATGATTGCCACCAGCGCCCTTGCCCGCGAAGAGTCCCGTGGTGCCCATTCCCGCACCGACTTCCCTGATCGCAACGACGAAAAATTCTTAAAGCATACCCTCGCCTATCAGACACCCGAAGGCGTGCGCATCGACTACCGTCCCGTCGATCTCAGTCTGCAAGCGCGGGATCCTGAACGCTTTACTCCCCAAGCCCGTAAGTACTGATGAACCGTCTGTTTGTTCTGCTTGTTTTCCTGCTCTGTCTAGAAAACTCAGCCGTTTGGGCGGAACCCACTCATCTCGTATTAATCGGTGGTGGCCCTAGACCAGCCGCCGCTCTGAAGCAATTTGTCAGTTGGGCGGGAGGAGCAAAGGCAAAAATTCTGGTGATTGCTTGGGCCAGCGAAGAACCCCAGGCAAGCTACGACGCATTGGCCAAAGATTTCAGCCCGTTTGCACCTGCCAGTATCGCCATGGCTCCATCGCCACCAGTTGCTATTGAAAAATTCTTAGATCAGCTTCAATGTGCAACGGGCGTTTTCTTCAGTGGCGGCGATCAACGCAGAATCATGGATGTTTTGAAAAATGCCAAACTCAAAGCCGCCCTTCAAAATCTCTATCGCAAAGGCGTCGTTTTCGGTGGCACCAGTGCAGGAACAGCGATCATGTCCTGTCAGATGATGACTGGAGACGGAGACTTCACCGTGATCGATGGCCGCAAAGTGGATACCCGTGAAGGGCTTTGCCTTCTGCCGGGAACGATCTTGGATCAACATTTTCTCAAACGCCAGCGAGAAAATCGGCTCTTTGGATTGGTATTGGAGTCCCCTACATTACTCGGCATCGGCATCGACGAAGGCACCGCACTCCTTGTCACCGATAATCGCACCGCCGAAGTGCAAGGGGAAAGCCAAGTGATGACCGTGAGCGCTTCGGGAAAGTCTACTTTAAACGTGAAATTGCTCAAGGCCAATGAATTGTTTACCCTGCCTTGAGAACTACATTGTTAGCTCAGATATTTGCTTTGATATGAAGAATGAAGCAGCCGCTCGTGTTTTTGCCAGCCACTATCAGTTGGTGATTTGCGACGATCCAACAATATTCACCGAAGAATTGAATTGGCGCAACGGCGATTTCGAGCGAGGGTTCGCAGGTAATGAGAGGTTTCGGATGGTCGGAACCGAGGCTGACCTTAATGACCATTGGGTTGAAGTGAGGATCGTCAACGACCTCCCGGAGTTAGATGCTTGGCAGCGCGTGACTTGTGTAAGCTTCCAATGCATCACCGGGCATGTGCATATCATGTCCATTTTGGATAATGAGCCATCAATATCTCTCGATCTTCCCAACGGGAATTACGCTGTTTATGTCGCGGGATCTAACTTGGGCGTTGATCAGAGCAGCCTTGGCGAATACGAAAAGTTGACAGATACGCAGCTAGCGCACCGAAAGGACGTTGAGTGGTATCAGATTTTCATCGTTCCCGGAAGACCAGTTCGAGAGGGGCGTATCAAGGACGAATAGCTTCTCTGAAAACTTCGCTGCGCTACTGCTATAGGTCTTTAAAACGGAATGTCGTCACCAACACCAGCAGCAGCCAATGGACGGCTGGTGGCAGGAGTTTGACGGCGACGCGTCGAAGGCGGAACCACCGCTTGCACAACGGTAGTGGTTGGACTGGGAGCGGGCATTGACTCGGCAGTGCCTAGGGTATGAATACGGCGGGCGATTAGTTCGATGGTGCGCTCTTTTGTGCCGTCGGGGCGAGGGCGAGATTCCACTTGGAGCCGACCTTCTGCGATCACGGCATCCCCTTGGTGCAAGGATTGATGGACTTGCTCGGCCAATTCCCCAAAACAGATCACGCGAATCTGGTGTTCTGGCTCTTCGGGTTTGGCAGCAGGGAAAATCAACATCGCTGAAGTACGCAACAGCCCATCTTGGCTAGAGCGCAGTTCAGGAGCAGATTGAAAGATGCCTTGCAGAACGATCGTATTCATCACAAACCTCAGAGAAGAAAATTACTCAGCGCTAGTAGAAGTCGCAGAACGACCTAAAAGTTCGAGTTGATCGACTTTGACGACGGCACGTTCACGGGTCTCCTGGGTAGTGCGGTCACTCCAACGACTAAAGCCGAGGGAACCACTAATGCCAATCAGGGAACCTTTGCGCACGTACTCGCCAGCAATTTCGGCGGTACGACCCCAAATTTCGAGATCGAACCAGTCAGGGGCTTGCTCCTCGCCTTTGCGCTTTTGACGATTGACCGCAAGTGTGACCGTACAGAGGGTTGCCCCCGATTCAAACATGCGCATTTCTGGATCGCGCCCAGCCCGACCCACGAGATTTACCGAATTCAGTCCAGACATCGCCTACCACCACGATAGATTTGGCCGACAGGGAATCCCTGTTTCATCGACAAAAGCATCTTAACACTAGATATGGTCTTTTGTCCATATCTAATCGAAAAAACTTTTTCTTGGCTAGGATCGACGGATGTCCCTCACCGAAAAATGGCTCAAACCCTCAACACTTGCGGATCTGCGGCGCGTAGATGCTGGCTGGCTCGCCCTTAGGCAAGCGCAAGAACCGCCTAAAACAGTGGTGCAGAAAAGCGCAAGTCGATTGACGGACATTTCTTTTGACGTTGCGATTGCGGGAGGCACTCTGGGGATTTTGCTCGGAGCGGCTTTGGCAAAACAGGGTTTGCGGGTCGCTTTGATCGAGCGTGGGATGTTGCGTGGTCGTGCGCAAGAGTGGAATATTAGTCGCTCAGATCTGGATATTTTTGTCGAACTCGAACTCCTGACTCCTGCCGAATTGGAGCGGGCGATGGCCACCCACTGCAGTCGATCCGCGATTCGCTTTCCAGGGGCAAAACCGATCTGGGTAGAGGGGGTACTCGATATTGGCATCGATCCGATTTACCTACTGGCTGTGCTCAAGGAAAAGTTTTTGCAGTGCGGTGGCCAACTTTTTGAAAATACGGCGTTCATGGGTGCAACCATCCATCCCAATGGGGTGCAAGCTGGTGCGCTCACTTGCCGCCTGTTTGTCGATGCGATGGGTCATCTTTCGCCAATTACCCAACAAGCCCGAAACGGCCAAAAACCGGAAGGTATCTGTCTGGTGGTCGGTAGTTGTGCCCAAGGTTTTGCCGCTAACGATGAATCTGACTTGATCGCTTCGTTGACCCCGGTTGTCAATTATTGTCAGTACCTTTGGGAAACATTTCCTGCTAGAGATGGGCGAACGACCTATTTATTTACCTACGTGGACACATCTTTAGAGCGTCCTAGCTTAGAAGCACTTTTTGAGGACTATTTGCGAGTACTACCCGACTACCAGGGCACAGCTTTAGAGGCGTTGCAAATAGAAAGGTCACTCTTCGGCCTCTTTCCAGCCTATCAAAGTGGCGGAATCGGGAGCCGTTTTGATCGTGTTCTGGCTGTTGGTGATAGTAGTGGTAGCCAATCTCCTCTCAGTTTTGGTGGATTTGGCGCGATGGTTCGTCACTTGAAGCGGTTAACTTTCGGGATCTGTGAAAGTCTACAGTGGGATTGTTTGGAGTCGCCAGATCTTGACCAATTGCAACCCTATCAGCCGAACTTGGCAGCGACTTGGCTTTTTCAAAAGACGATGTGTGTCGAGGTGAATCAAAAAATCGGCCCCGATCAGGTCAATCGGTTGCTCTCATCTGTTTTTGTCCAGATGGAATCTTTGGGGTCGGAAGTGCTAAGACCTTTTTTGCAGGATGTTGTGCAGTTCCAAGCTTTGACAAAGACGCTGCTTAGTCTCGCTATTGCAGAACCGGGCTTAGTAGCTGGGATCGTCGCTCAAGTTGGACCCTGGGCACTTTTGGACTGGTCTCGCCATTATCTGAGTCTCGGTCTGTACAGCGGACTGTATCGGCTATTCGAACACCAACATTCATTCTTTGCAAACTTGCCCGCTCCTTGGTGCTATCGGTTGAAACGCTCGCTCGATGCCTGGGAATATGGCTCAGGATCGGATCTTGGAAAAATTGGCCGTTAGTTTGGGTGTGGTTGGAGTTTGTTGGGTCTAGGATAAAGGGAAGTATTTTTGGGTTTGCAATGTCCAAAGCGATCTGGAATGGTGCTGTGCTGGCTGAGAGCGACCAGTGCGAAGTGGTTGAAGGAAATTACTATTTCCCAGCGACAGCGATCAACTCCGCGTACTTCAAAGAGAGTAATACGCACACGACCTGTCCCTGGAAGGGGGTTGCCAGTTACTACGACGTCGTTGTAGAAGGCAAAGTCAACAAAGATGCTGCCTGGTACTACCCCACACCGAAGACAGCAGCGGCCAATATTTCGGGCTACATCGCCTTTTGGAAAGGAACCCAAGTTGAGAAGTAGTACCGGCGGCAAAATGGATGCGAAGCAGAAGTCGATCACTTTTAAGAGTGAGGCGCAAAAAGCGGTTTTTGAGCGCATCACCCCCTGGATCCGCGAGATCTTTGGCGAACTCGCAGTTAGCATCAGCAGTTCTCGACCCATCGTGCGGATTGCCTTTGGTACTGCGGCGGTTCATGTCAATGTCCAGCCTTGGAAAGAGAACGATGTGGTGATCAACACCCGTTCCTACGTCGTTACCAACGTAAAAATTACTCCGGAATTGCTCCACTACTTGCTGCGCGAAAATGACCAGATGCGCTTCGGTGCCTTTGGGATCGACGATGCCAACGACATTTTCTTTGAGTACTCGATTGTTGGCTCTACCTGCGACCGAGCCGAACTAAAAGCCGCTGTCAGTGCAGTTGCTTTTACCTCTGATGAGTACGATGACCAAATTGCCACTCGCTGGGGTGGTGAGCGGGCTATTGACCGCTAACGATGGCGATCTTTGCTATTGGCTTGATGAGCGGTACCTCTTTAGACGGGATCGATGGGGCACTGATCCAGATTTCTGGAACACCAGATTCCCCAAGCATTCAAACGCTTAAAACCCTTGCCTGTCCCTATCCTGAGTCTTTGCGCCAGCGATTATTAGTCGTCGCGGAAGGTACACCAATCCCTGTAGCTGAAATCAGTGCCCTCCACCGGGATGTTGCTTTGGCCTTCTCTGACTCTGCCTTGGAACTGCTCGTCGGTTTCCCAGAAGCTTGCACTGTGATCGGTTCCCACGGCCAGACTGTCCACCATCAACCACCAGGAAAGGAAATCGGTCATACCTTTCAGTTGGGGCACGGGGCGATTATCGCTGCCAAAACAGGGATCACGACGGTCAGCGATTTTCGTAGCCGCGATATGGCTTACGGGGGGCAAGGTGCGCCACTGGTGCCTTTTTTCGATGCACTGCTCCTGCGGGATCCTCACCATCCGCGCTGCATCCAAAATCTCGGTGGAATCGGCAACGTCACTTTTCTAGGTTCTGAAAAAGTGCTCGCCTTCGATACAGGGCCAGCCAATTTGCTCATCGATGGGGCGATGCGATTGCTTTACGATCAGCCCTTCGACCAAGGTGGACAGATCGCTCTAAGCGGCACAGTCGATTCTGAGCTTTTAGAACGTTGGCTGTTGGATCCTTACTTTACGAAACACCCCCCCAAATCGACGGGTCGGGAATATTTTGGTTATGCCAGGGCGGAAATCTTCTGTCAGGAAGCGGCACACTTAACGCCAGCCGCTCGAATTGCGACATTGAGCGAACTGACGGTTCAGTCCTTGGTCAGGGCTTACGAAGATTTCCTGCCGGTCATGCCCAAAGAAATTTTTCTCTCCGGTGGTGGTGCCCACAACCAGTATTTTATTCAGCGCCTAACCGCGTTGCTTGCCCCTGCCAAGGTGGATACAACCGCATCCCTCGGTGTGGATGTCGATTTCAAAGAAGCGATCGCCTTCGCTGTCCTCGGTTGGTTGCGGCTTCACAATCGCCCGACCAATTTCCCCAGTGCGACGGGGGCATCGAAGCATGTGCTGCTTGGCGATGTGCATAGTGATAGTTTGGATCCACATTCCTAGCCCACTCCCATGGCCCGACACGAAGTTCCTTATGTCCTGATTACTGAAACCAAAGAATTAGAAGATCTCGTTGTCCAGTGGCAATCTGCCCCTGTCCTTGCCGTGGATACAGAAACTGCCCACTGGAATCAGATGCGCAGCGGTAAAAGTAGCATTTCCCTGCTGCAAATCTGGGATGGTCAGAGTGAGATCATCTGGGTGATCGATTGTTTCGCCACCGATATTAGTCTGTTTATTCAGAAGACGATGCGCAGTTGGGAAACTACAAAACTGATTCACAATGCTCCCTACGATCTGGCCTACTTGGGTGGAGCGGCACAAGCAGGCGCTGTGGTCTGCACTTTGCAGATGGCGCGCCGCATTCCGACCCATCTGCGCAACGGGCTGGCACGTAATTCCCTCAAAGCCCTCAGCGAACATTTTTTGGATGTCGAACTGGACAAAAGCTATCAAGCGAGCAATTGGGCACTGCGCCCCCTCAGCAAATACCAATTGGCCTACGCTGCCCTCGACCCTTGGGCAACCTATCGCGTTTGGGAAGAAATGCGTGCCCTGAGCGAGCCGGAGGATGAAATTGTTCTATGAGCGATAATGCCTACCTCAAAGTTCTTCGCAACAATATTGCCGCTGTCCGCATGATCGTCGAAACCGTTGCCCCGACCCTTGGCCCCAAAGGTCTAGATGTCTTGCTTACAGATGAAGCGGGCCGGATCACGATCACCAACGATGGAGTAGAAATTCTGCGCCAACTCGATGCCCAGCACCCAGCTGCCCGCCTGGTTGCCCAAGCTGCCGATGCGCAAGATCGCGCTGTCGGCGACGGCACGACGACTGCAACTGTTTTGGCTGGTGCGCTCCTTGATGCTGCTTTGGTCAGTATCGAGCAAGGTGTCTCGATTAACCCCTTACTCACTGGGATGCGCCAAGGGATTCAGTGTGGGGTGGAAGCCCTCAAGCAACAGGCGCAAACCATTGTTAGCTTTGACGATCCGTTATTGCTTCAAGTTACCGAAGTGGCTGCACGGGGCGACAAAGCTTTGGCCCAAGTTGTCTGGGAGGCTGCACGGCGTATCGGTGTTGAACGCCTCAGCACGGGATCTTTGCGCCTTGGGGACTTAGTGCTAGCTGAAACTGGTGGGGTCCACCACTGGATCGATGGGGTCTTGATTGGCAAGCGACCGCTTTTTTTGCCCGCCGATGGCTGGCTGCGCACAGGAAAAGTCCTCGTCCTCGGCGATGCTCTGGAGCCAGAAGGACTCGATGCCCAAGCACTCTCGACCGAAGGGGGATTCAACCGCTTCGTCGAAACCCAAAATCGTCTGCGCCAAGAAATTCACCAGTTGGTGCAGTCAGAGGTTGTCCTAGTGGTCTGCGAAAAGACGATTGCGCCCCTGGCTGAGGAATGTCTAGCTGAGGCGGGTATTCTTGCCCTTCAACGCACCTTAAGCCGCGACACCCAGCGCATCTGCCAATTTAGTGGTGCGCAAGTGGCACGCCGCTCAATGTTGAGTCAGGATTTTGCCAATTGGCTGGGCAAAGCCGAAGTCAGTTACGAACCGATTGGCCAGCGCGTGATTCTCAAAGCTGGAGGCGGACAACCCCTGGCGACAATTTTGGTCGGTGCCCACAGTGCCGATGTCGCAGCGGAACAGGAGCGTGTTGCCATCGATGCCTGCGGCGCGCTTCAGGCTGCATTGAAGGGTGGGGTGGTGACAGGTGGGGGAGTCGCCGAATTCGTCTGTGCCCAAGTGATTCAAGGGCAGCTTGCCCACACTGAGGGGCTAACCCGCTACGGAATGCAGGTGGTGGCTATTGCGTTGCGCCGACCGATCGAGCAGATCGTGGCCAACAGTGGCTACTCAGCTCTCGAAAAAGTGGCCAATCTCGAATCTACACACCAACGCACCCAGAATCAGCACCTGGGCATCGATTGCGAAAGTGGAGAGATTGCTAATCTTTGGACTATGGGCATCGTCGATCCGCTGACGGTCAAGACCAATGCCCTGCAGGCTGCTGGGGAGATTGCTGAACGCATTCTACGGATTCAAACCGTGGTTCGCCGTCGAGAATTTCCGCCGGAGGGAGTTTGATTTGCGGAACGGATCAGCGAGAATCGAGTCTACACCTCGGTGCACGAAAGGTCAGTAGGAAAATGCTCAGAGTAAGACTATTCGGTGCAGCAGTGGTTCTGACAATTTGTGCTTGCTTTCCAACGATTGCTGGGGCGCAACAACCTGCAACTTTAGTGAAATTGGGCGAACTGCGGGTCGGCAACAAAACACCCTACCCAGTACGCGTTGTTGTGACTAAGGGAGATGGCAGTCTCGAAGGTGCTTTCTGGGACTTTGCTCCCGGCGAAGGGGGGAGCGAGGGCATCCGCCTCACCCTGCCCGATAAGCCAGACAAGCCAATGCTCCTTGCTGAAGGGGATGTCCTCACCATTTTCGCTTTAGACGGATCCCGCCGCTACTGGGGGCCAAATATTTTAGGCAAGACCGTCGCTCCATTCTGGGATGGGAAGCGCAAGATCTGGAGTACGGTGCTCCGCCCCTAAGCGGTTTCGAGGGGAGCCATGGTCAACCCTTCTCGGCTGAGTTGCTCATGATAAAGTTCTGCCTGTTCGAGAGAACCCGTCCAGACAATCGCTTGTCCTTCAAAGTGGACTTGATTGGTCAAATTCCAGGCACGATCCGGCGTCATCTGCGGAATGTATTTTAATAGACAATTAGAGACATGCTGAAACGTGTTGAAATCATCGTTCAGCACAATCACTTTCCAGGACTTCACTGTCTTTGGAATGGTCTTCGGATCGGGCGTAATCGTGGAGGTGGACATGGAAACTTAGCTCTGCAACTCTTCGTCCTGCTGCTGCTGACGCACGATGGACTTAGGTGTGATCGCAGTGATGAAGGCAGGACGTTGGGCACCTTCCCAGCCTGGAGGACGCTCAGAAGCGTAGAAGGCCACTAAGCCAACGACTACGCAAACCACGAGGCCAACTGCCATCAAGCCAAGATAAAGGGTCATAGCTGCTTCCTAAACTTCTTTAGAATATCTTAACACATCGCAATCAAGGCGTTACCTCTCTCAACAGACAGAGACAGGAGAGATAATTAAAGAGTCATTAAAAAAGCCGAAATCGTTTATGAGGATGCCACTGACTGCGCCTTCGCCCCAAAATTTAGCCCAGTGGATGCTTGAAGCATTTCGCACCCAGGTGCGGGTCTATCACCGCGCCGAGTTGCCCCAAGCGGAAGGTTGTTTATTGGTCGTGGCCAACCACCGCAGTTTTTTGGATGCCCCGTTGATGCTGTGGGGATTTCAACGCCCTGTCCACCTTGTCAGTCACCACTATTTGGCGCAAGTTCCAGTCGTCAGTCAACTGATTGAGCACCTCGGCGGCTTTCACCTTGGTCCTTCGCGTCAAAGTCGCTCCCAACTGTTTCGCCTGTTTCGCCAAGCCGCTCAGTATCTTCATCAAGGCGAACACGTCGCGATTTTTCCAGAAGGGGCAGAACTGATCGCCCAAACGAGTTCTCCAAGCCAAGGAGCAGATTTTCGCCGTGGCTTTGCCCACCTCGCCTTGCGTTCTGGAATCGCTCATTTGCCGATCGTGCCTGTCGCCATTGTTTCGCGCCAAGAGGCCAGTGGTCCGATTTTTCCGTTGCCCCTACTCAGAATGTTGGACAGCAGTGAACCGATGTTTCAACGGGATGGCTGGCATCCGCTTGTGATCTACCAACGTGTCGAATTGCATATCGGTGTGCCGCGCCGGATTCGCCCCGAAGAAATCCAAGCGTATCGTGGTGGACGGGCTGCCGCAGTCACCAATGCCCTCGCCCAAGAAATGCAAGAAGCTGCCCACCAATTGACCTTGGCTGGAAACCAGCACCCGTGGTGACACCGCGCCCCGTTGTGATCTATTTGCCCGGTATGGACGGTGGTGGAAAACTTTTTTATCTCCAGGAGATGCGCCTCGCCCCCTACTGCGATGTCCGTGCTTTGAGTATTCCCCTCGATGATCGTGGGGATTGGCAAAGTCTTGCCCAGCGCGTCTACGCCCTCGTCCCTGACGACCGTCCGGCGATCTTATTGGGGGAATCCTTCGGGGGGTGTCTCGCCCTTTGGTGTGCTATCCAACGCCCTCATCTCTACAGCCATCTGGTTTTAGTCAATCCAGCGAGTTCGTGGGCGCGCTTGAGTTGGCTCGTTCAAGGCTCACGGGGACTGAATTTTTTCCCATCTGCGATTTTGCTTGCCCTCAGTGCCGTTTTCTTGCCCTTTCTGTGTGCGGTGCAACGCATTCAACCCCAAGATCGCTCAGCGCTATTAAACGCGATGACCCAAGTGCCAAAACCGACGATTCTCCACCGCCTCAACTTGTTAGAAAATTTTCAGCTCGACGATTACTTAGGAAATCTCAAATTACCAACTTTACTGTTCGGTAGTCGTGAAGATCGGCTCTTGCCTTCCCTCAATGAAGTTCGCCTACTTGCCCAAAAGCTTCCTGATGCGCGAGTCGAAACTTTGCCAGAAAGTGGTCATGCCGCCCTCCTCGAACAGGGTGTGAACATTGCCGCTTATCTGTTGAAATATAAGTTTTTGGGCTAGGGCACAGTAATACACCCAGAAACCCAGACTGCCGCAGAATCAACGCTTTGGGATTATTTGAAGTACCCAACGACATCAATTACTAGTTGCGTGGTCGCTTGATCGGCTTGGAGACTCAGATCTGAACTGCAGGTCGCTGTGTTTGGATTGCAGACGGGAATGACAAGGCCATTGGCAATATTCAGCCCGTTTACGTTGGCATAGTTAAGCACACTGGCTGTCGGGATCGTCGTACCGTAGGACCAAGCACGCAAGAAACCTGGTTCAGCTGAATTCACAGCAACGAAGTTGAAGAAGACCGCCTTGGCATCGGCTGAAATTCCACAACCAGAGGCATTACCACCCTGGGCGCTGTAGTTAAATGTGGGGCCACCCTGGTTGACTTTATACGCGACTGGGCTACCGATCGGTAAGTTGGGAGTGGCTGTGTTCCTGGTATCGACGATGCGGCAAGGGGAGACAGGATAGTAGCTGAGCCCGACTCCAAAGGGCGTTAATTGGACAAGTTTGCCCGTTGCAGAGGATGGGTAGTACACGACACCATTGAACCCAGGTGCAATCGGATCCAGTGTGGCTGTGGAGGCGACGATGTCAGAAGTTGCGACGGCGTTGCCTGTACTGGCATCACGCCAGACCATCTGATCTCCGAGACTTGAAGAAGAGGGCATGACGACTTGGCGGGCTTGCGGTGGCCCTGTGACAAACAGGAAACCCTTCGCTTGGTTCTCCACGATCCAATTCACAACCCAGCCTGTACTCGTGAGGGTAAGCGCTGCGACTTGACCGACGTTTGTGTCCTGGACGTAGGCACGGCTATTGGAGGCATCAAACGCTCCCTTGGAAGGAACCCAACTTGACGCTCCGGAGAAGGGTTGAATTGTCTTTACGTCTGCACTGCTTAAGATGCTGACTGCGATAAGCTTAGAGGGTGTAATCGATGGTAGAAAATTGGTTTGGATGACGGCATAATCCCCAAGTAGCCCAACTCCAGAGCCGTTGACTCCCCCGGCGTAACTCACTGGCCCCCAACTCGTGTCGAGTAGCAATGAGACACCATCCCAGGTGTAACGGTATATATCGGTTAAGCCTGGAATGTAAATGTAGTCTATATTGTTGCGCCGTTCGAGCATAAGTCGACCCAGGGATGTCTGGAACAGTGGCACCGAGATAATGATTTTCAATGAGTTTGGATCGACAATCAACAGATTGCCACCAAGGTTGTTTCTCGCCGCACAAAGAAGCGCCGCTGGGCCATCGCTAGAACACGTACCGCGTTCTATGGATTTGAGTACGATCAGACCAGAATCAGTGACAACAAAACCGTTATAGACAGCACCGGTGCCCCCTTCGCTGCTACCTAGTTGAGGCAGTGTTGCTTGAGCAATTAAAGCTCCACTGCTAGGGTTCACTTTGATAAGAACGTTGGAGGAGACAGCAAAGATATCACCCTGCCCTTGCACCCCCATGGCACCGAAGTAGCTCCACTGATTAGAGGGTACTGAAAAGTTCGTTCGCCAGAGTTCGTTCAAGCTGACTGGATCGAGTTTTGCAACGTAAGAGCCACCACTTTGCCCCGCAAAGCCGCCAAATACAAACAACTCTCCAGAACCACGGGTTGCAATATTGTAAATACTTGTATAAGTAGCGGGGGCTGTCTGCTGTTGGATTGTGAAGTGAGTCGCGCCTGGGCTCAACTGCGAAAGATTGCAGGCCCAGCTGTATGTTTGTGTCCTCTGGGAGTTCGGCTGTTCTCCAGGTGCTAAAGTGATATACCAAGCGGCACCAGTTCTGGTTTGGATGGCAGCGGAAGTCGGGCAATTCGCCGCAGTGTTTACAGAAGGAGTGGTTGCACTGGAAGGGACTTGAGCAGAAGCCGGGCCGAAAATGCCAATGCTAAGGCTAAACACAGTAGCCAGTAAAAGTCCATAAAAAGTATTCAAGCAGTCACCATAACAAGCAGAAATATTTTCTTTTCGATCAAGACCTTATCATACTGAAAGCGACAAAACCTCAGCATTGGTATCACAAATTGATATTCATAATGCTCATTATTCCTCCGCTGCAACAACAGATGATGCCTCGGCTTTCTGCTTAAAGTTTGTTATGAACCAAATCTGAAAGTCGTCAATAAAAGTGAATACTACAGGGACGACAACTAGGGTTAAAAGCGTCGATGTGATCAGGCCACCGACCACCGCAACAGCCATCGGGGAGCGCACCTCAGAGCCTGCTCCCCAGCCAAGAGCAATCGGTAACATTCCAGCAACCATGGCAATGGTTGTCATTAGAATTGGACGCATTCGCGATTCACCTGCACGGAGCAAGGCAGTCCGCTGGTCTTTGCCTGCTGCTTTAGCCATCAGTACATATTCGACAAGCAAAATCGCATTTTTGGTGACCAGACCCATGAGCATGATAATGCCAATTAGGGCGTAAAGGCCGAGGGCTTTTCCAAAGATCAACAAACCAGCCACCACCCCACAAAGTGAAAGGGGCAAGGAGATCATGATTGTCAACGGATGCAAAAAACTGCCGAATAGCAAGACCAAAACTGCGTAGATCAACAATACTGCGGCTGCGATGGCAAACCCGAAACTTCCGAAGACTTCCTGTTGATTTTCAGCATCGCCGGTGAGTTTTTCTTTGACCTGGGGAGGGAGGTGGGTAAGAGCGGGTAGCGCATGAATCCTGTCGAGGGCGGTGCCAAGTTCCAGTCCTGGCAAGAGATTCGCTCCAACCGTAATTTGGCGGGAGCGGTCGTAGCGATCCACCTGACCAAAGCCGCTGCTCAACTTGATTTCAGCTACGGACTTGAGGGGAACGAGTTGGCCATCATCACTTTCAATGTGCAAATTTTCAATCGCTTCAAAGTTGCGCCGAAATTCGGGATCAAGTTGGACACGGATGTTGATCTGCCGTCCTGGTAAGTTGAAGCGCGGCAGGTTGGCATCGCTATCGCCAAGGGTCGCAATCAAAGCCGTGTTAGCGATTGCCTGTACAGAAACGCCTTGATCGGCAGCGCGCAGTAGATTAGGCAGGATCCGAATTTCGGGACGAAGAATAGCTGCCCCAGATGTGACATCGGTCAACCCTGGAATTCCACGCATCTGATTGGTTAACGCCCTGGCAGATTGGGTGAGGGCATTGGGATCGTCGCTCTTGAGTACAACTTGAATCGTTTTCTCGCCCTCCCAGCCACTGCCACTAAAGAAAAATCGCAGACCGGCAATCTCTTGAATCTGTTCGCGGACTTGGGCTTCAATTTCCTGCTTGGTCAGTTTGCGCTCCGTGCGGGGCTTGAGCGCAATATAGAATTTGGCTTCACTGACTTTGCTGCCACTGTCGTAGGTGCCAAGGGTTGTTTCTAAGGTTTTGACTTCTGGGCGAGCCAGAAAAATGCGGTTGATCGCCTCTACAGCTCGCCGCGTCTCCCGCAGACTGGTTCCGGGGGGCATCTCCAGACTCATCGTGCTTTGGCCGTTGTCCACTGAGCCAATCAGCGAAGTCGGGAGTTGTGAAAAAAGACTCAAGCTGACACCAAAAAATCCCGCAGCGACAGCCAAGGTGAATAAGCGGTGGTTAAGCGCCCAGAGTAACGTCCGGTCATAGATTTTCACTAAACCCGATTTCTCCTCGTGGGGCGGCACTGTGCGCATCCAGTACGCAGCCATCAGGGGAGTGGCCAGTCGTGCCACCAACAGCGAAAATAGGACTGCCGCTGCAACAGTCACCCCAAATTGGCGGTAGTACTGACCCTGAATACCCCCCATGAAGGCGACTGGTACAAACACGGCAACAATCGTCATCGTCGTCGCCACCACCGCCAGGCCAATCTCATCGGCAGCATCGACGGAAGCTTGAAACGGGGACTTCCCCATGCCGATGTGGCGGAAGATATTTTCGATTTCGACGATGGCATCGTCCACAAGAATACCGATCACCAGTGCCAAGGCCAGAAGCGTCATGCTGTTCAAGGTGTAGCCAAACGCTTTCATGACCGCAAAGGTCGGAATCGCTGAAAGGGGCATTGCCAGACCTGCAATCAAGGTCGAGCGCCAATCCCGCAAAAATAGACCAATGACGACCACTGCCAAAAATGCACCGAGCAGCACCGCTTCGACCGAGGCACTGTAGGTTTCGCGCACATAATCCCCTTCCGTCCAGGAAAGCGTCACTTTAATATCTGAGGGCAGACTTTTCTGGAGTTCTTTCACCTTGCGGGCAATGCCTGCTTCGACATCGACTAAGTTGCTGCCCTTGCTGCGGATCACTTCAAAGGAAACACTTTCCTTACCATCCAAGAAAGAGAGTTGGCGCAGGTCTGCGGCGGCATCGGTGATCGTTCCCAGGGTATCGAGGCGAGCGAACCGTCCATCCCTTAAGGAGATCTTGGTAGAACGCAACTTCTCGACACTGGCAGCACTGCCGAGGGTACGGATGGCCTGTTCGGTGGTACCCACATTGCCCCGCCCACCGGGAAGGTCAATATTGAGGGCACGGATCTGTTGGTGAAGTTGATTGGCTGTAATCCCCAGAGCTAAAAGGCGTTGGGGGTTGAGATTGACGCGAATCTCGCGATTGACCCCACCATAACGACTGATCCGCGACACCCCTGGCACAGCCAAAATATTGCGGGCGATCTCGTTGTCAATCAACCAGGACAGTTGCCGCTCTGAACGTTTGGCCGAACTGACTGCATAGCCCAAAAAAGGCCCACCGGCATCGTCGACACGGCGCACCACAGGCTGGTCGATCGACTGAGGAAGTTGCTGGCGAATTTTGGCCACCGCATCGCGCACATCGTTGACTGCGCGGTCGGTGTTCGTGCCAAACACAAATTCGATGCGGGTCTGGGAAACACCGTCGTTGATCGTCGAAGTCATGCGCTTGATATTGCCTAGTCCAGCGATGGCATCTTCAATTTTGCGGGTGACTTGGGTCTCTAGCTCGGCGGGGGCTGCCCCCAATTGCGTCACCTGTACTGCAACGGCTGGCACATCTGTGGAAGGCTCCGCTGCAATACTCAACTGCAAAAAGGCCACAGTTCCAGCGAGGGACAGCACCAAAAAGAGTACCGTCGTCGCAATCGGATTCCGAATCGCCCAAGCAGAAATATTCCAGCGCATAGCTCGTTGAGTCTAGATCACAAATGACTAAATTTTCTTTAGGGGAAGAAATGGAAGGATTTGCTACAAAACTTGTCGATTCTAGCTGAGTTGTCTCAGTCAATGGAATATCGGCGTGTCGCCTCGCGGGTAATCCAGGCAATTTGCAAAGGGGAGTACTGCTCAATCAAACAGGCAACAAGATGGCCTGATTCAGTAGAAGTGAAAGACTCAACCGCTTTAGCGACCCCTTTCTCAAAGGCTTCTTGTTCTTGAATCGCCCAGATTCTCAATTGCAGGGTGTACTCATTGATCTTTTCAGGGGTGAGATCTGGCCACTCGCGATGGGGGAAAGCTTCTGTGAGGAAGCGCTGGAGAAATTCTTGGTTTTCTGAGTACATGCAGTCTGTTGCCATTCGTGAATCGTAGTCTATTTTGCCTTGCTGAGGTGGCAAAAACATCCACCCAGGGCTGAGTGTCGCACGGAACACCAATTGGTGTGTTAGGGGGCTGGCTTCTTGGTCGTTGTGCGGATGATCGGTTTACTCGTCAAGGACGTTGCATCAGGGATGCTTTTGGCGTTCGGCGGTGAAGCGGGGATAGTTGAGGTTGGCACGCTGGCAGAAGAAGGCTGAATATTCGCGGCTTTCTGTTGCTGAGTGTAGAGGAAAAATCCAGCCACAGAAGCGGTCGCCACAAGTCCGACCAGACCACCAACTACAAGCCGCGATGCCGGACTTTGCGCTGGGGCTTCAAGGCGCTGCGGTATGGAAGTAGGAGCAGACTGGGGCAATGTCGGCAGTTCCACTGCAACCTGCATCGCCTTGGGCATGGGTTGATCCGGGGCAAACTTGAGGATCACAAAGGTGATGTTGTCGTGGCCAAGCTCGCGCAAAGCCAAGTCGATGAGCCCTTGGGAACGCTCTTGAAGGCTCGTGTCGAGCAGTGGCAGTAGTTCCTGTCGCCAAGTGTTCTCGACGAGATCGCCATCACAAAAACCATCACTACACAGCAAGATCAAACACGCTTCGCTGAGGACAAAAGTTTGGGCGATCGGTTGAAAACTGTTGCGGTTCAAGATCCCAACTGCCTGGGTGAGCGTCCCCCCACCGAGCATGGAATCCGCTGCACTGGCTGTGAGATGGGCCAGACTCATTTCGCGGTTCGCAATATCTTGATCGACGGTGATCTGCTGGCAGTGTTGATGATTAATCAAGTAAATGCGGCTATCGCCTGCATGGGCAATATGCAGGAGCGGCCCATCGAGGAAATAGGCGACGACCGTCGTGCCCATTTGACCGACACCGATCCGTTGTTGGGACTGATTGACTTCGAGAATCCCCTGATTGGCCCGATGAACACACTCCAACAGCGCTTTTCGCAAAGTCGAAGGACTGTAGCCTTGTTCAACGAAGGTTTTGAGATCTTGATCCATGCTCTCGACAGCCATACGGCTGGCGATCTCGCCCCCCTCATGGCCTCCCATTCCATCGCAGACAATTGCAAAGCGACCCCTGGCTTCGTAGAAGTCTTCATTGTTGGCACGGCGACCAGGGTGAGTCTTGCTGGTACAGTCAAGCACCCTTCCCCCAGAGACTTGAAGTGCCATAATCTCAAGCGCTTCTTCTAGGTCGATGGCTGTGGGAAACTGCCCCGCAGCCAAACTGTCTATGAGCTTACTGAGTTGTGGATAGATCGATGGCAACGTCTGTAAGCTACTTCCTAAATCTTGAAGACTCGATTTTGTTTGGCCAGACTCAAGCTTATAGAGGCGGATTTGCCAACCCTGAACGGCAATATTGTTGAGATTTAAAAGAGAAGTAACAACATTTTCTTGTTTGCAGGCATCCCAAAGGCGGCTAATTTGGGCAAGCCAGCCGATCTGAGCGAGCAAGGATGTTTTGGGCCAAGATTCTGGCAAACTCGGCCAACTCACGCCATTCTCGCTGATTGCAGCATTGCTCAAAAGAATGCAAGGATCCTTCGAACCTCCCGCAGCAGTTGGTAGACAAGCATAGACCTCTGGGATTGCCCAGCGGTAGGCATTCAGTCGCTGGTAGGGCAGGCAAACCCCAGGCAGATCTTCAGCATCGGGGACGGTCTGGTTTGGGTGGAGATCTTGAACAATTGGCAGAGTAAGCTCGGAGATCTTGAAACGTTCTCCCAAGGGAGAAGCCAACGCGCTCAGGTTTCCAATGGCAAAATAGTACATCCGCATTTCCACCTTAGATTGACGAAGGACGCTTCCAGTCTTTCATCGTACTTGCTCAAAAGAACGCTTTAGTTTCGACAATAGCCCTAGTCTTGTATTCCTGACAACAGTGTATTACCCGCTACAGGAAAATTGCTCAAAAGATTGCGATTTGCTGAAGGCAAACGCTTCAAGAGCAAACGCAACGAGCGCCATAATGAAGGTTGGGAACTGATGAGGCGGCAATGGGCAAAGTAATCGGAATTGATTTAGGAACAACGAATAGCTTGGTGGCCTGGATGAACAAAGATGGCCCTCAGATCGTTCCTGACGAGCAAGGGATTGGCCTGCTGCCTTCAATTGTTGGCTTTGCTGAGGGAAAGCCAGTGGTTGGCCTTGCTGCACGCAACGGTGCCACCTCTGCGGCTCAGACGTTTTTTTCAGTGAAGCGCTTCATGGGCAAAGCCCTCAGCGATTTTGATGCTGCCGAATTGGCTCGCCTGCCTTACGCCATCGACGGAGATAGCCGTTCAGTGCGCTTCCCTGTGGGCAGTACGAACTACACCCCCGTTCAGATTTCGGCCATGATCTTGGCCACCCTCAAAAAACGGGCAGAGCGTTTCTTAGGCGAATTCATCTTAAAAGACGCAGTCATCACCGTTCCTGCCTACTTCAACGATGCCCAGCGCCAAGCCACCCGCGACGCAGGAGAAATGGCTGGACTCGACGTTTTGCGGATCGTCAACGAACCCACTGCTGCGGCTCTCGCCTACGGACTCGACAAGCGCAACCAGGGAATCATCGCCGTCTACGACTTGGGTGGTGGCACCTTCGACATTTCGATCCTCCGGCTTGAAAATGGGGTCTTTGAAGTGCTCGCGACTGCTGGAGACAACCACCTCGGCGGCGACAACATCGACGACCGCCTCACCGCGCTCCTGCTCACTGAGATCCAAGAAACCCACGGTTTCGACCTCAGTACAGACCGAGAATTTCTCGTCAAGATCCGCCGCATTGCCGAACAAGCCAAAAAAGATCTCTCCTACGCGGAAGCCACCCGCCTACTTTTGGAACTGCCCGATGGCAAGCGCCTCGACCAGATCCTCACCCGCACAGAATTCGAAAAGATCCTCGAACCCCTCGTCCAACGCACCCTTGGTCCCAGCCAACAAGCCCTCAAGGATGCTGGTCTCAGTCCCGCCCAGATCGACGAAGTTGTGCTTGTCGGTGGTTCGACCCGGATTCCTCTGGTCAGAAAAGCGGTTGCCGAACTATTTGGCCGCAAACCCCACGACGAACTCAATCCCGACGAAGTGGTTGCTCTTGGTGCTGCTATTCAAGCTGACATTCTGGCTGGAGGCACCACAGAGATGCTCCTCCTCGATGTCACCCCGCTGTCTTTAGGACTCGAAACCATGGGTGGTGTCATGGAGCGCCTGATCGACCGCAACGCAACGATTCCCTGTCGGGCCAAAGAAACTTTCACCACAGCCGTCGATAACCAGACAGGCATCGATATTCACGTTCTCCAGGGCGAACGCGAACTCGTCAGCGACAATCGTTCCCTTGCCCGATTCAAACTTGCTGGCATCCCCCCCATGCCAGCCGGCATGGCCAAGGTCGAGATTATTTTCTTGATCGATGCCGACGGCATTCTCAATGTCAGTGCCAGCGAATTGCGCTCCGGTGTCGCCACGTCAGTCACCGTCAAACCCAGCTATTTAAGCGACGACGACATTGCCGACATCTTAGATGCGAGCTTCGAAAATGCCGAAACCGACATTCAGCAGCGCCAACTGATCGAAGCACGGGTCGAAGCCGAACGCCGCTTTCCAAAGGCCGAAGAATTACTCACTGAAATGTCCGAAGTTGGCGCACCCGAGACCCTCGAAGCTGCCCAAAAAGCCCTCGAAGCCCTTCGCATAGCCTACACCCAAGAGAATCACCTAGGGATTCGCGACGCCATCGATGCCCTCGAACTTGCCGCTGAACCCCTCGTTGCCCAACGCATGAACGAAGCCGTTGGAAGCGCTCTACGCAACCGTTCTACCGACGACATCCTCGCCAAAGTTGAGCAAGCCCGCCTCCAAGGCTAAGGTTATTGTTTTTCTTTAAGCCAATGCCGCGCTCTTAGCCAGGGTTGCGCATTATTGATCGGCGCAGCATGGTTTGCCCCAACACGAAAACACCACAACATCAGAACACGAGAACCCATTGGTTACCAACGGATACATCCATTGGTGCTCATGCCTCTCCCAATCCCCCTCCAATTCCGCCCCACCACGCGTAGCGCCCAATGCAATTCCAAGTATCAAGCCACTAAAGTTCGCCGAGGGGGTTTGGGGGACGGGCGCGTCCGTCCCCCACGGGGCGGGGGTTTTAGGGGGCGGGGCTTGCCCCTGCCCCCTATTGCAGTTCGCTATATTTATCTCACCCCACCAACCCCCTAAATCTTGTCCACAGTTTTCAGAAATCACCACCACGAATCCCGATCAGCAACTGACTCCCAGGCACGTTCTTCCCTGCTAGAAATTAAGCTTTCTCCGCGACGATGAACATGTAGTCGCCGCCCGCGTTGTCGTACTTCTCGATCACTCGCTTGATTGCGCCACTTTCAAGGTCATCGCTCAACCGACGACAGCCATCGTGGATTTCTGCGTCGGTAGCAAGACTGGCAAAAGTTGAAATTCCTGCGCGTACGTTTGGATCTAAGTAAAGGTGTGGCCTCTGCTTTCCGCTGTACAAGAACATATCTTTGAGGGCATCGGTCACGAAAAATGGTTCTAGGACAACCTTTGAGAAACCAGCACGCTCCAGGGCAGACGTGATAGACGCGACGCTAGGCATCTGTTGGATCGACTTGGCCATTGCTTCCGGGAAATAGTGATTGAGCCAGTAGTGGTGCATCTGATCCGCTGTTCCAGAGAAGATCACGAATTTTCCTTTGCGGAGTACCCGGAAGATTTCTTGAAAAACGGCTACCAGATCCGAAAAGTGATGAATAGCGCAAACACAGACAGCACCGGAGAAACTGCCATCCGCGAAAGGCATGGCCGTTGCATCGTGGAGGAACCACTGGACAGAGGGAGGGGATTTCCGCTTTGCCAGATTGAGCATTTTCTCAGACACATCAACACCGTAGAGATGGTATCCCTGCTCCGCCATTGCAATTGTGTAATTGCCACTTCCACAAGCTACGTCCAGGTACAACCCTTCTGGTGGGAAATTAAGATAGGCTTTCAGTCTCTCTAAGATCTCCTGATCGGCTGTACGGGTAATGTCGTAATCATTTCCAATCCGGTCATAAAGTGTGTTCGTCATTGTTCTTCCAATCGCAAGGAGCTTGCCAACTTTTGAAAGCATTTGGGTGTTAGATCAGATTAATTTTCCTGGAATCTTTTTAGCATAGGGTTTTTCATACAATACAATCCCATGTTTATATAGTGGTTGCTAAGTATTCTTCGCAATGCTTTCATATCTCAGGTTCAGTGCCTGAGTAGTTCTGAGCCAAATCTTCTCCCAGTAGTCCTGGTTGGCTTGTTCGACGGTTAGATTCCCACTGCGAATATTCCTCAAATCTTGCCTTCTCATAGTGTTTTGGATTGCCTGAAATGTTGGCTTGAGTATTCGTTCCCAATAATCTGCATCCCATCCATTGTCAGCAGGACGTAAAGAGTAGGTGTGGGTCGGAGTAACAGCCCTGAGTTCGAGTAGTTCTAATGTTGCTGCCAATTCAACATCTTCCTCTGAAAAAGAGACCGATTGTTCAGTGCCCTCTGGATATGGATGGTTATGGGTAACTATTGTACCGAAAAGCAAAACAAGCTGTTCGCTTGTAAAACTTAGACTGTCCTCCTGTGAACCGCGTTTTTCAAAAACTAAGTTCCCTTCTGCATCGAAGGCTTTGGCGATTTCTATTCTTTCATTGCGGATTTCGTCCTCGGCCTCTAATACCTTTTTGGGAAGTACTCTAGTCGTCATGGGGTGCTTCTATCGACAGTAAAGCTAGAATATAATATGTATTTACTGTAGGAGGACTGGGAATGGACACATCATCGTTCATGAAGTCCGATCAGCCTGCGCCACAGACTGATCAAAAACTAGTAGATCAAGCAGAATCAGACTCCTCATCACGGCGAAAAGAGGCAGTAAGAAAACTACTAGCACATCGTGGAGAGCAGAACTTTGTTTTAGATCCTCCATATCCCCCTGCGTACAGCCCAGTCTGCTCATTTTGTGCCTATTTGGACGCAGGCGAGAACTCAGTCTGCAAAGCTTTTCCTGATGGTATTCCTCATGAGATCTGGAGTGGTTCCAACCAACACACAGAGGCTTTTCCTGGAGATCATGGTTTGCGCTTTGTGCGGAATCCATAAATTACTAGCTCGGAATACTTATGCGTGTCTTAATTCTTGGTGGTACCCGCTTTATAGGCCCTCCTGTTGTGCGTTGCCTTGTCGCTCAGGGACATTCTGTCACCGTTTTTCACCGAGGACTCTCCACAACGCAACTTCCTCTGGGCGTTGAAAGTGTCTTTGGAGATCGCCGCGAACTCGATCGTTTCCGCCCGATCTTTAAGGCAATCGCTCCCGATGTTGTCCTCGATATGAATGCGATGTGCGAACAGGACGCTCTCGATGCCACCCGCGTTCTGAGCGGAATTGCTGGTCGTTTTATCGCTGTCAGCAGTGTGGATGTCTACCAAGCATACGGAGTGCTGTTGGGTCTGGAGGAAAGTCCCCCCGAACCTGTTCCACTCGTAGAAGATTCTTGCCTACGTACACATCTCTACCCACGCCGGACGCCGGACACCAAACCGGAGGACTTTGCTTACGGCTACGACAAAATTCCGATGGAAGGGGTCGTTTTGACCCAGCCTGACCTGCCTGGTACTGTGATCCGATTGCCTATGGTCTATGGGTCGGGAGATTTTCGTCATCGTTTCTACCCATTTCTGAAGCGCGTGGACGGCGGCAGAGCTGGAATCGTACTCCCTGAAAGTATCGCCAAGTGGGTGGGGTGCTGGGGCTATGTCGAGAATGTTGCCCTTGCCATCGCTTTGACAGTCATGGATGAACGTGCTGCTGGGCGGGTCTATCACATTGCTGATGCAGAGCCGATCAACGAGCTAGAACGGCTGAAACGACTTGCCGCAGTGGTCGGCTGGTCGGGACGATTTATTGTGGTTCCTGATGCACTGTTGCCCGATTGGTCGCCACCTATCAACTTTGCGCAACACTGGACGGTAGACTCGACCCGCATCCGCCAGGAATTGGGTTACACCGAAGCAATGAATATGCAGGAATCTCTAAAGCGAACCGTTGCTTGGCAGCGGGCGAATCCTCCGTCCAACTTAGAACTAGCCACTTCGGATTTTCTTCTAGATGAATCCTTGGAAGATCTATGGCTCTCTACGTAAGTTGTTGCCGTTTGTGGCTAAGACTCAGTATCGCGGCGCTCAAGTCGATCAAGAATACGGCGGTTCTCTGTTTGAAGACCGCGAATTTCACTTGACATCTCATTGATCTGCTCGCTCTGGGCATCGATGCGAATCACTACTGTATCAATGCGCGCCATTGTGGAGTCGGCAACATGGACTAAGGCATCGACAGCGTCCCGAAGGAGCGCGTTTGCGTTTGCATTTCGTTCAACCAAATCAGCAACTTCAGCAATTCTGGAGTCAGCCGCTTGGATAGCTCTAGCATTGGAATTGGCAATGGCGGCGGTCTCGGCGTTTTTGATGGTGGTTTCGGTAAGGATTTGCCTTGTCTCAACAAACCAAGTGGCATTCATAGCGAGTATTTCTTCGATCCGGTCTAGGCGATTATTCGAGTCAGTCATCGATCAGTCCTCATGGCTCAGCCTGTTTCAATGATGTTGTGGAAGTCGTCCTCGACATCATCATGTCCTCATTCTACCCACTACAATGGCGACTTAACACTTTTCCGTGGTAAAACGCGCTTTAATAGCATTCCAGAGTAAGCCCATGCTTCAAGGGTGGCGCTGTAGAATTTTGGAGCGATAGTAAGATTAATTTTCAGTTTTGCCGAACCACAGAACGGCTCCCTCGAAATGGTTCCAGGAAGTGTAAGCGTCTTTATGACAAGATCCCAGAATTTTGGAGTGGAGGATAGGGGAATCGAACCCCTGACCTCAGCAGTGCGATTGCTGCGCTCTACCAACTGAGCTAACCCCCCGTCAGATGACTAACCTAGCATTTTAGATGCTTTGCGGCAATCCAAAGCGCTTCTGGTGCCAGTTCCAGGCAGTCGTCACGATGGATTCGAGATCGGCGTAACGCGGATTCCAACCGAGTATAGAACGGGCACGATCGGCACTGCCGATTAACGCTGCTGGGTCGCCCGGTCTGCGGGTACCTAGTTGCTGGGGGATAGCCTGTCCAGTCACTTTCTCCACCATTTCGATCACTTGCCGCACGGAAAAACCACTGCCGTTGCCCAGATTGAATGCCCCTGTTGCGCCACCGGCTTGCAGATATTTCAGACCCAGCACGTGGGCATCGGCCAAGTCGGCAACGTGAATATAGTCTCGAATACAGGTTCCATCGGCAGTCGGATAGTCCGTCCCAAAGACCGTGATCTGTGGCCGACGACCTAGGGCGACATCGAGCACCAAGGGAATCAAATGGGTTTCGGGGTCGTGATCTTCGCCAACCCGACCTTCTGGGTCAGCTCCAGCAGCATTGAAGTAGCGAAAAGCGACCGAGCGCAGACCGTAGGCGCGATCGAAGTCCCGCAACATCTGTTCGATCACCAATTTGGTGTAGCCGTAAGGATTGATTGGGCGCTGGGGATGATCTTCAGTGAGCGGAATCCAATCCGGTTCGCCGTAGGTGGCGCAGGTCGAAGAGAAGACAAGGTTTTTGACCCCGTTGGCAACCATCGCCTCCAGAAGACAAAGCGTGCCGTAGACGTTGTTGCGATAATAAAGTGCTGGGTTGCTGACCGATTCCCCGACGTAGGCGAAGGCGGCCATGTGAATTACTGCCTCAATCGTCGGATGGTTTTTAAAAAGTGTGTCTAAGCCCAGACGATCTTCAAGATCGATGCGGTGCAACTGCTGAGGTTCGATAAATTCGGCGTGACCGTAGCAAAGATTATCGAGAACAAGCACTTCATAACCCGCTTGTTGCAGAGCAATCACCACATGGGAACCGATGTAGCCTGCACCGCCTGTGACTAAGATCATTCCGCTCTTCCCCTTGCGACGCTTTCTCCTAGGGTACAGCGATGACAGGAAAGATCGATCCTACGCGCGAGAAGTCATAAATCTTTTTTGTCCCCAATCAAGCGCTCGGCGACGATCTTCGCTCCTTCTCGTAGGGCAATCGTCGCTACTGTAGAAATGACTGAAGTCATTAATGTACTCGGTTTACTCGTTGTCTCCGTTGGTTCTGAAGGCTTGCGGCGACCACCCAAACTCAGACCCGCGAGTGCGCCAGCGGCGATTGCCAGACCGACAGATTTGAGCGGATACCGCTTCACCCAGGTTTGCCAATTGAGATCTGTTTTGACGCGCTCCTCGATCTGCCCTGCTGTTTCGGCGATCCGCTCGCGGGTCTTTTGGAGTGCGGCTTCGTTAGCCGATTTCAAACTACCGTTGGCCGAAACCGCTATTTCTTTCGCATCAGCCATGAGAGGGTCTCCTGTGCTTCTTCAAGAGCTCGGCCCTTGGGGCGTTGGGTGAGGTTGCGAATCGAACCGACCGTGATCAAGCCCCCGCCGACCAAAAAGAGGACTGCGACTAGGATAGCGGCGGCCCAAGTTGGCAGGACGAGTTGTAAGCTGACGAGTAGGGCAACGCCGACGAAGGCGAGCCCAAGCACCACCAACAGCAAACCAAGAACCAGTCCCCCCGCCTGAACCGCTAATTTCCGGCCATCGACGACCATCTCTTGGCGTACCAGTTGTACATGCTGGGTAAAAAGCACTTCGAACTGAAGAACCAAGTCTTTGATTAAGACTTTGAGGCTACTTTCTTGGGACTTTTCCATATCAACGGGTTCCTAGCGCCGAATCAGGCGTGCTGCGATGAATCCAACTCCAAAAGCGACCCCCAAACTGACCAAAGGATTGCGGCGCACGAGGTTCGCTGAATGTTCCAGAAGGTCGTCGGTTTTTGTCTCACTTAGGGTCTGTGCGCCAGCGTGGAGACTTGAGGCTGCGCGGGCAGCATAATCGCTTGCCACCGCACTGGTATCGGCGTAACGCTCGACGCGGGTCGCGACTTGTTCAAGGAGACGGGCTGTGCCAGCCAAAGCGCCGTCGAGGCGTTCCTTGACTTTGCTCGGTTGCTCTGGCTCTGGCAGATGGCCATTTTCTTCTGAGGACGTTTCCATAGTTTCGCAGTGGAGTTGTCCCTTTAGTATAAAAAGAAATCAGAGGGTTAGATTTGTCGTTTCTGTCGTAATTGCCCGATCGAGCTGATCTTGGGTGAGATTTTTGGTTCCGCTCAAATTGGCTGCCCCTAAGTTGGCATTGGTTAAGTTCGTGCGCTCCATATTGACGTGAAGCAAGTTCGCACGGCTCAAATTGGCACAGTTCATGTTGGCGAGACTCAAATCTGCACAGTTGAGGTTCGCTCCGCTTAAATTCGCATCCGCCAAATTCGCGCGGCCCAGGTTGGCGTCAAAAAGATTGGCATCCAAAAAATTGGCATTACGAAGTTCAGTATCAAAAAAATTAACCCGAATCAAATTTGTGCGGCTAAGGTTCGCATCTGTGAGGTTCGCGCCGCTGAGATCCGCGTTGAGCAGATTCACTTCGTAGAGATTGGCTCCTCGCAGATCCGCAAAACTGAGATTGATACTACTCAAATTCGCTCTACTGAGATTTGCGCCCCGTAGATCTACTTCATGAAAATTCCGCTCTCCAGCCTCGTAACGGGCTAGTAATTCATCGGCACGCATTGCTTATCCCTCTCCCGAATCTGTCCGGGTGCTCCTACTATGAATATTCCTCCGAGAAGCAGGGTTTCTGTAAACATAAGAACTTGCTTGTATGAAGCTTTCACAAGGAAGCATCCTAATGCCTTAAACCTCCCGGCCACTTTTAATAAGTCAGGAAAGCCTGACACTTATTGACCTTGATC
Organism: Gloeobacterales cyanobacterium ES-bin-313; assembly: GCA_014379585.1. Lineage (GTDB taxonomy): Bacteria > Cyanobacteriota > Cyanobacteriia > Gloeobacterales > Gloeobacteraceae > JACMLN01. Next base: position 41,857 of record JACMLN010000106.1, read on the forward strand.
AGTTGATGATAGTCGACATCAATCTAACGTACAATCCGGCAAATAGAAGCGAAATGTACTACCTGATCCTGGTTCGGAGCAAAAGTTGATTCTCCCGCCAAGAAGTGTTGCGAGTCTTTCACTTAAGGAGAGGCCGATACCCATGCCGCCATATTTCTTGGTAAGTAGCGGCTCAAGCTGATGGAAGCGTTGGAACAATTCGTGATGGAGATTGTAGGGAATGCCAATGCCCGTGTCGCTGACTTCAAAAACCAATTGGCCACAGACTTTTTCAAGCTTGAAGTGGACAACACCACCTTCATCGGTAAATTTGATGGCATTGTTGAGCAAGTTATTGAGGACTTGGACGACGCGTTGTTGATCTGTCTCCAAAAAACGCGCAACGAGATCCACAGGCACCGTGAATTGGAGATCAATTTGCTTTTTAATCGCTAAGGGTGAAATGATGCTGTAAACCTGTTCGACCAGCGTGCGTAAAGCGACTCTTTGCACATTGATCCGAATCGCATGGGTGTCGAGACAGGTGAAATCAAGCAGATCATCGATCAGATCTTTGAGATGCTTACCACTAGCATGAATAGCGTTGATGTAGTCTGTCTGTTTCGAATTTAAGCTATCTTTTAGTTGGGAATTTAACAGCTTTCCGGCAATGATAATACTGGTCAGCGGCGTGCGCAGTTCGTGACTGACGTTGGCCAAAAAGTCGTCTTTGATCCGATTAGCTTGCATCAACTGTTCGCTTTTTGCTCGAATCTCGCGGGTGCGCTGTTCAACTTTCACTTCGAGTTGTTCAACAGTTTCGTGGAGTTGCTGTTGCAAATCGGCAATTCGCAATCCTGTACGCACCCTCGCTAAAAGCTCGCGATAATCGACAGGTTTGGTCAAAAACTCATCAGCACCTGCTTCGAGGCCAACGACCAAATCGCTAACGCTGTCTCTCGCCGTAAGCAAGATAAAGTAGGTAGGTGTGAAGGCTTGTTGTTCTTTGACGTGACGGCATACTTCTAAACCATCCATGTAGGGCATCATCCAGTCACAAATGATCAAAGATGGGTGATGTTTGGCGGCCAGATGTACCCCCTCTTTACCAGAACCAGCAATGTAGATCGAACTGTATCCAGCTTTCTCTAATCGTTTGGTCAAAAAGAGTCTTGTTGTTGGATCATCGTCGATGATCAAGATGCCGTTGTCGGGCACATTCTCAGTAAATGGCGCAATAGGAGCTAACATAACAGACGACTACCTACCTGATGAAACGATTGTTGCTGCCATTTTTGATGTCACTTGCTTTATTTAGAGGTTTCCCTTTTGCACCGTGGACTGACCACATGGATTTTGTGAAATCCGTGAAGAATCAGTGTGGAGAACATGAAAAATCTTGACTTACCGCACTTACTAGATCTGGCGCAAAAAGCGGGCGCTGACTCAGCAGAAGCCTATCAAACCACTGGGTTGGGTCGTTCTGTCCAGTTCGAAGCCAACCGCCTTAAGCAGATCGAAACGGGAGAAGAGGAAGGCACTGCCCTACGGGTTTGGTATCAAGGCCGTCCCGGTCTGGCAGTCGCCCAAGGTTCTGCCGATCCCCAGGCATTGGTGGAGAAAGCGATTGCCCTGAGTGCTTTTGGCTCGATTGAGGCACCAGAACTTTGCACACAAGGGCCAGAATTTGCCGAGAAGCGCATCGATCGGATCGCTGTCGAAAGCCTGATTGCCTTTGGCCAAGAGGCGATTGCCGCTGTGCGAGATCGCTACCCCCAAGCAATTTGCAGCGGGGGTTACTCCGAAGAGGTAAGCAGTGTTCGGCTAATCAATACCACCGGATTGGATGTGCATTACACCAGCCACAGTCTAGATGGTTACTTAGGCGCAGAGTGGACCCGGGGGGACGACTTTTTACAGGTTTACGAAGGGGAAACGGTGCTTGGTACTGCCAATCCTCAACAGTTGGCGGCTCTCGTCCTCCAAAAGTTGGAGTGGGCAGCCCAGAGCAGTGCTGTCCCGACTGCAACCATGCCAGTTCTGTTTACAACAAAAGCGGTGGATACTTTGCTCGGCGCAGTGATGTCCGCGTTGAATGGCCGACAAGTCATCCAGCAAGCTTCGCCCTGGTTCGCTTTGATCGGTGAGCAGGTTCTCTCGCCTCTTTTAACCCTGAGTCAGGATCCAAACCGGATTCCCTACGAAACGCCCTTCGATGACGAGGGCACACCCACGGTTGCTCTAGACTTCGTCAAAGCGGGAATACTGCGCACATTTTATGGAGATCGCGCCACCTCTCGACAGTTAGGCATTGCCCCTTTCGGAAATGGTTTTCGTGGCGATCTTGGTAGCTATCCTCGGCCAGGGCTGTTTAACTTGGTTATTGCTCCAGGCAACATCGATCTTTCGACGTTAATTGCGAAAATGGGCGACGGCTTGATCGTCGATCAAGTCCTCGGCTCCGGTGCCAGTATTTCGGGTGAATTTTCTGTCAATATCGATTTGGGCTACCACGTTGTTGCCGGTGAAGTGGTGGGTCGGGTAAAAGATACGATGATCGCAGGCAATGCCTACGAATGCCTCAAAAATATTGTCGCCCTCAGTTCTGAGCAGAGTTGGGAAGGCAGCCTATTGACTCCCTCCTTTTTGCTTGAATCGGTGGCAGTAACAGCGCGCACATCGCCACTATCGAGTTAATCTTCAAGCAAGTTCTTTTCTCACGGATAATCTTATGCTCGTGCGCTCACACTGGTTAAGATCTCTTGACTGTTCTAGATTCCTGGAGCTGTTTTATTAAGGACTCTGGACAGGGAAACTGAGTTCAAAGTTATCGCTCCTATACCTGGATTCGCTTTTGGCAATTTTGTGGTTTAGAAGTGTATATTTAGGAATCCTCAATGACTATTTAAATGACCGAGAAATGGATGCATTTTGCACTCTAGAAAAAACTTTGATCTTGAAATGATTATTTTTTCAATCTAATCAATAAATTTGTACTTTCTTGAACTCTTTTGGATCAGTAGAAAAGAATATTCTAATAAGGATATTCAGAAAAAATCTGAATATCGTAGCTTACACTCACTACTTTTCAGGAGTCACCAGTCCATGGGTTTTACGCATAAGATCTTTACAGGTTTAGCAGCCCTTTCCCTCGCGTTAGCTCCTGCTTTGCCATCGATGGCAGTTACCTTCAACTTCAGTGGAACCACTGCGGGTACAGGGGTCACTTGGAACCGTCCTGTTGCAAGCCCTACCACCGGCGCGATCACAGGTCTATCGACGTCTGCCACTGCAGTTCGCTATCAAACACTCGCTTTTAGAGTTGACACCAGTGGTTCCTACACGTTTCAGAGCACCTCTATTAGTCCAGCATTTTGGGATAACTATTCCTTCCTGTACCAGACGAGCTTTATTGCCACTTCTCCGCTCACGAACGTGTTAATTGGCAACGACGATAACACTTCAATTGGCTTGTCTGGCTTCACTTTCTCCCTCACTGCCGGCACCCAGTACTTCTTTGTGGAGACAGGTTTTAGCAACACGAGCTCTGGCACCTACAGCCTCACAATCGATGGTCCGGGTACGGTAACTGCCGTTCCTGAACCTTCAGAAGTTTTGGGTCTTTTGGCTTTCGCAGGTTTGGGGGGTGCGGCATTCCTCAAACGTCGCAAGCAAGCAGTGATGTAAGTCGATTCACATCGGAGATTGCAAAGACCCTCAGAATTTCTGAGGGTCTTTTTTTATGACAGATTGGAATTAGGCTTCTAAGCATAAAAAAGCACCACCTGCAATGTAATGCAGATAGTGCTTCTCTAGTTGACTGCAAGATGAGGGACTTACTTCAACAGTCCTTTGTTGAGAGAACCAAACGTCCATTTCTGGCCAGATGTGTTTCCACGACCGTACTGCAAGGTGACTGCCTCGTTGGATTGCACCTTGGCAAAATCTGCCTCCGAAAGGGAGAAGATCAAGCGATCAGTCTCGCCACTAGCAGGGTAGCGGCTCAAGGCGAACTCGTGGTTGCCAATGCGAAGCACTGCCAATTCGTTGCGGACTGGGAACGTCGTCTTGCTGGAGAGTTCCAGTTCAACAAAACCATTGGCTGCCTTGCGCAGGCCGATAATTGCGTTTCCTTCCGTGATCACTTTAGCGGGCTCTAGGGTTGCCTGGGTGAGTCTGGCCAATTCAAGACCACTCTGCTGGCGAGCGGCTGACGCCCCTTGCAGAGGATCGAGGGTAGACAGACGCATATTCGCTACGATAATCGCTCCGGAGGGAGTGCCGTTGAAGATCAATCTGACGCCCTTCAACCGCTTGGCCAATCCACTGCGACCACCGGTGACGCCAAAGTCCGCAAGCGGAATGCGTGTGGACTGCAGCATAGTGTGCAGAGTGGTCAGCGGCCCCCCCACAGGACCGATCAAGTCCAGATAAGAACTCAGCAGTACGGGGGTGGAGAGTGTGTTGTCCGAATAGACCAACGCGATGGAGAAATCCGTGGGTGCGGTGGTCGGCAACTGGTTTTCAAGACGCAGTTCAAAGGTCTTGTAGGCATTTAGATCAAGACCGATAGTTTTTGTGACATCGGACTGATAGAAGGTATTGGTGCCGCCCACCGTCCAAGACAAGAACCCAGCGCGCTGAACCGTATCGTGCTCAAACACTGAGCGATGGCTGACGATCACGTTGCTGACAACCTCAGGCAGACCAGAACTGCTGGAGCCAGTTTGGAGGTCAAAGTCCTCGACGACCTTGGTGATCGTAGAGTTGGCCGTTTCACTGAAACCTCGCTCAATCCGCGTCACCGAGGAAACATTGGTTGGCACTTCAAATTGTGGATTGAAGTTCTGAGTGAAACTCGGTTGCGCTTCGAGGCCCACATAGCCACGCATGAAAGCAGTCAGACTCGAAAGGCCAACTTGGCGCTGATTGGCGGAGCCCACGGTACGACCTGGCTCGAAGATGGGGGTGTGCAACTGGCAACCCGACGAGTCGCTGGTTTGCCACTCGGTATTGTAGTAGTTGTGGTTGGTTCCCCAGACGATGTAGGTGGACTTCGCTTTCGGGACATTCTCACTGAAGTAGCGCATCATCCGGTCATAAGGCCGTACACCGGCCAGATTGGAGACGTCTCCATCGCAGATCGGCAGCAATACCGTCCAGGGAATATCATCTGCATCGAAGATGCGGTCGGTCTGACCGTCTACGGGAGCAACTTCAAAAAGACCTTTGAAAGTGACGACATTGGGGATACGGGCTGGCCAGGGACTTCCCTGATCGCGGTAGAAGGCGTAGGCAGCTCGCATTCCCTCGCCGCCCCGGGAGTGTCCCATCAAGCCAAGCTGGCTAAAGTCGAGCTTGCCGAGCAGATCCACGCCGAGGGATTCGGGGGTACCACCCACCGTGTTCCATTCACTCAGGCGTTGGATGTGCTTGAGCACTAAGCGTCCACGGGCTTGGTTGAGGCCATTGTCCCCTGGAACCCCAGTTCCCGCATTGATACCGCGATTGGCGTTGATGGAGACGACGACGTAGCCCCAGGAGGCCAGCCGCTCGGCGATATAGTCGTAGCCACGGTGGTTAGGAACGACGACGTAGCCTTCCCGGCCGCTGCAGGTACCAGTCGTGGTGTAGCCACTGAAGTCATCGATGCGGGGGTTGGTGCCTTTGCCGCAGGTGGCATGATTGCCGTGGAGAAAGACAAGGACTGGCTTTGGGCCACCGGACATGTCCGTGGGGCGATGTACAACTGCCCAGATTTCGGTTTCGCGATCTGCGAGGACATCTGGATCGACAGAAGGCGGGAACTGGTACTCAGCGAGCGTGGTGGCGTAGGGTCCAAAGTCGGTTGCGTCCGGTGCAACTGCAGCGATGAGCTGCGCACTGGTGCGCAGTGGGGGCGCAGCCTGGGTCGTCTCGACGGTGGCGGCACCGGCAGGCAAGGCAGCAACCAAAGCAGCCACACAGAGGCCGGTGGCTGTTTGAGCTAAGATTTGAGCTACTTTTCTTGCGGATTTCAAGCCCGTGATTTGAATGGCAATTGTCACAACTAACTCACAAACACTTCCAAGAAGTTACGTTAACCAGTTAACAGTTTGTGTGCGTAATTATACAGAAACAGTAAATCAGAATCTTGTTTACTATTTGAAAGTTCAAAGCGAGTGCAGTCGGTTTGACGAAAGACTTTTCCAGGGAACTGGTGAGGTTTTCGGACACAGCAACAAGAAAAAGTCCTGAACGAGTGTTGCTCTCAGATCCAAGAAATCTTTACCTTTATCTGTCTAATTGGACAATCCTAAGTACAACTGTCTAGCGCTGATGTATCACCGAGAACGCGGCGGATCTTGATCAAGCTCGAAAGCAATTGGTCTTTTTCCGAACCGCTCAGAGGAGACATCAGATCAGATAGATGCTGAATGAAGCCTGGTTTCATGCGGCTATGGATGTCATGGGCTTTAAGCGTAAGACGCACCCGCTTGATGCGGCGGTCACTGGCATCGCTCTCGCGGACCACCAGGCCATCGCGTTCGAGACGATCCACCAAGCCTGTCATGTTTGCCTTTGTGACGGCCAGACAATCGCCAATTTCAGAGAGGGGCATCCCGTCGCGTCCATGCTCATAGTAGTAGTGGAGGATGCGTAGCACCCCGACTTGTGGCCCAGTCAAGTCGTAGCGACTCAAATATTCCGTAATTTCTTTGTCGAGGAGCGCACCGACCCGCAGTAAATTGATCAAAAGCGCCATCGGTTGGGGATGGGAGCGCTCGAAGTCATTCAGCATCGGCTCTGGAATACGGTGTGTCTCGGAGAGGGGGGACATTTAATTGTGATCCTTAATCGTCAACCTATTGACAATATACCTTAATACGTTTAATTGGCGATGGATCGTCCGTACGTTACTTCGCAACGATCCGATATCAAGATATTTAATAAACACATTGACTATTAAGGTGTAGACGGCTAGGATCTTAGGTGAGGCGACAAGCAAAGTTCGGAGCATTTTATGGCAGAGCGATCGGTTCAAGCAGAAGAAGCGAGTAAGCCGGCAGTCGGCGCACCGGAAGCATTTCAAGCCAAAAAGCCAGAGACTCCCTCGGCGACGCGCCAAGGTCTAGCGGTGGTGCTGGGTTTGCTCGTTGTCGGCGGCGGGGCTGTTTTTTTGCACAGTAGGACGGAGCAAAAACCAGCGTCTGCAGTAACTCCTGTGGTGGCTGCGAAGCCACAACCTGTGGTGACAGTCACTGTTGCCAGAGCTGAAAGTTTGCCTTTAGTCCGCACTTTAGAAGTGACTGGATCGATTTCTGCTTGGGATCCGCTGTCCATTGGTTCGGAGACTTCCGGGTTGCGCATCGATCAAATTCTTGTAGAAGAAGGAGATCGGGTACGCAAGGGCCAAGTGCTCGCCACCCTAAATAGTGCTGTCCTTCAAGCCCAACTCCAACAGGCCGAAGCGCGCTTGCAAAATGGTGATGTTGGTATCTCCCAGAAAAAAGCGGCGCTGAACAAGGCTCAAGCCACATATAAAGAAGTAATGGCCAATCTCAAGCGCTACGAAGATCTCAGTAAACAAGGGGCGATCAGTAGTCAAGATCTTCTAGCCCGCCAAACCCAAGCCCAGGGCGCGCAATCGGATCTAGAGCAGGCGAAACTAGCCATTCAAACAGCTGCTGGCAGTTCGGCTGAGTACAGTGCCCAAGTTGAGCAATACCGTGCCCAGATTGCCCAAACCCAAATTCTTGCTCCCGATGACGGGATGATCTCGCGGCGGGATGCCCACCTCGGTGCGATTGTTTCGTCGGGAACCCCGCTGTTCGCCATGGTGCGGGACAGCCGCCTCGAACTACGTGCCCAGGTTCCGGAAGTCGATCTGCCGAAGATTCGCATTGGCCAATCGGTGAAGGTCAGTTCCGACGCCGACACGAACATGGCAGCGAATGGGCGTGTGCGGATTATTTCGCCCCAAGTCGATGACAAGACCCGCCTCGGTACGGTTCGTATCGATGTTCCAGCCAATCGAGCGATGCGTCCTGGGATGTTTGTTCGTGGCCAAGTGGCTCTCGGTGAGCGTCAGGCGATCCAAGTTCCGGCGCAGGCAGTCCTTAGTCAAGATGACAGTGCCCAAGTGTTTGTTCTCAAAGGCGAACAGGTTCAGGCTCGGACAGTGACTACAGGCATCCGCAACACAGACAAGGTGGAAATTCTATCTGGCCTACGCTCTGGTGAGCAGGTTGTCGTTGCTGGCGCTGGATATCTTAAAGATGGCGACTATGTCCGTCTTCCGAAGAATAACTAATTCCTGGAGCACACGATGAATTGGAATATTTCAGCTTGGTCTATCCGCAATCCGGTGCCGACCATTGTTTTGTTCTTAGTGTTGACTCTGGCGGGTCTGGTTTCTTTCTTCGGTCTTGGTATCGATGAGAACCCGAATATTGACGTGCCCAACGTTGCGGTAACGATTACCCAGACGGGAGCAGCTCCTTCAGAACTGGAAACACAGGTGACGCGCAAAGTCGAAGATTCGGTGGCAGGCATCGGCAACATCGATCACATCACCTCGACCGTCACTGATGGGGTTTCATCGACGACGATTCGCTTTGTCTTGGGGACAAATACAGACCGAGCGGTGAATGATGTCCGCGACGCAGTCACCAAGATCCGCCAACAGTTGCCCCAGGGGATCAACGAACCGATCATCCAACGCATCGACTTTTCGGGTGGGCCATTCATTAGTTACGCGATTTCATCGGATCGGCGCTCCGCAGTCGAACTCAGTTGGCTAGTCGATAACCAAATTTCCCGTTCTTTACTCGCTGTGCCCGGTGTTTCCCAGGTGCAACGCGCTGGTGGCGTTGATCGCGAGATTCGGATCAGTCTCAATCCAAACCGCTTGCAGGCTCTTGGGATCACTGCCGATCAAGTGAATAGCCAGATTCGCGCCCTCAATATCAACTTACCCGGTGGACGGGGCGAAGTCGGCACCACGGAGCAGGCGATTCGGACCCTGGGGAGTGCTGACACCATCGAACAGTTGCGAAATACCCGGATCGCCCTCACAGGCGGAGGTTTTGCCCCTTTGAGCACCATCGGCACGATCACCGATGGCCCTGCAGAACAGCGTCAGTTAGCATTCTTGAATCTCAAGCCAGCGGTTTCTTTTTCGGTCGTGCGCTCGACAGGAAGCAATATTGTCGATGTAGAAAAAGGGGTTCAAGCCCAGATCGAAGTCTTGAAAAAAGTGCTCCCAAAAGACGTCAAAGTGGAACTGATCCGCACCACTGCTGCTTTTGTCCATGAGTCCTACGATGCATCGGTGGAAGCGCTTTGTCTCGGTGCCTTGCTTGCTGTGATCGTGATCTTGATCTTCTTGCGGGATTGGCGCTCGACCTTTATTGCCGCAGTCGCAATGCCACTCTCGATGATTCCGACCTTCTTTTTGATGAAGTGGGCAGGTTTTACGCTCAACAACATGTCGATGCTGGCGCTGTCTCTGGTGGTCGGCATCTTGGTTGACGATGCCATCGTCGAAATTGAAAATATTGTCCGCCACATTGGCATGGGCAAGAGTCCCTACCAGGCAGCTCTCGACGCTTCCGACGAAATTGGCTTAGCCGTCGTCGCAACGACGATGAGTATTGTGGCAGTGTTCGTGCCCGTCGCCTTCATGAGCGGCATTCCTGGTCAATTCTTCAAGCCTTTTGGCCTCACAGTCGCTGCGGCTGTTGCTTTCTCGCTGATTGTGGCTCGGATGGTAACGCCTCTGATGGCTGCGTACTTGATGAAGTACCTGCCCCATACCGAAGAGAAAAGTGGTTTGGTAAAAACCTACGATGGCATCCTCGGTTGGGCTTTGCGGCATCGATTTGCCACCATCGCCTTGGCAGTGATCTTTTTCATGGGTAGCCTTCAACTTGTTCCGCTTTTGCCAACCTCTTTGATCGGTTCAACGGATCGCGGCGAAACGATTTTAAACCTCGAACTTACTCCCGGTTCAACCATCGAAGACACCCGCCGCGCAACTTTGCAGACGCTCCAGATTGTTCGCAAGCATCCTGAGGTGGTCAAAGCTTTCGCTACTGCGGGCTCCCCAAGTTCTGGGGGAGGGGGAAGTTCTGGGGCATCTGGCTCTGTAAACCGAGCGACAGTGTATGTCATTCTCAAGCCAAGAGAAGAACGAAAAGTTTCTCAGGCCGATTTTGAAGCACTGATCCGCAAAGAACTCTACCAAGTGCCTGGAGCGAGAATCGCTTCTGGTGGTGGTGGTGTCAGTGGAGGCAAGCCTCTAACCCTCGTTCTCACGGGTGATGATCCGGTCGTCCTGACCAAAGCCGCCGAAAATCTTACCACCCAAATTCGGAGTACCCCCGGATTGTTGGATGTCACTTCCAGTGCTGCAATTCTGCGTCCTGAAATTCAGGTGAAGCCTGACTTTGACCGGGCTGCTGACCAGGGAGTTTCCGTCCAGTCCATCTCTCGGACTGCTTTGATTGCCACTCTTGGGGATATCGATGCCAATCTTGCCAAATTCAACTTGGCGGATCGTCAAATCAACATCCGGGTACAACTGGACAACAGCTTCCGCAATAACCTTCAAGCGATCAACAACCTTCAGGTTGCCACCAACGATGGCCGCTTAATTCCCCTCAAGTCCGTCAGTGAAATCTTCGTTGGCAGTGGTTCTGCCCAGATCAATCGCTACGACCGGGCGCGACAAATTACGATTAGCGCCAATTTAGACCCTTCCCTCGAACTTGGTCCTGCTCTCAAATCGGTCAAAAGCCTAAGTGGATACAAAGCTCTGGCTGCTGTGGGAGTCCACGAACAACCCAGTGGTGACGCTGAGATCCAGCGGGATATTTTCACCAACTTTGCTGTGGCGATTGCGGCAGCGGTAATCTTGATCTACGCGGTTCTGGTGCTGCTCTTCGGTGGTTTCTTGCAACCGTTGACGATCATGATATCTCTGCCCCTCGCCCTCGGTGGTGCGTTGATCGGCCTGTTGCTCTTCGGTAAATCCCTGGGCATCTACGCCCTGATTGGGATCATTATGCTCATGGGTCTGGTCACCAAAAACGCGATCTTGTTGGTGGAATACTGTTTGATGGCAATCAAGTCAGGTCTTTCGCGGGATGAGGCGATCATGAGCGCTGGCGAAGCGCGGATGCGCCCGATCTTGATGACCACGATTGCGATGATTGCTGGGATGATGCCGATTGCCCTCGGGATCGGCGCTGGTTCCGAAGTTCGAGCCCCAATGGCGGTTGCGGTGGTTGGTGGATTGATGACATCGACACTTTTGACTCTTGTTGTCGTTCCGGTCGTCTTTACCTACATCGACGATTTCCAGGCATTCTTTGCTGAGTTGATGCGTGGTTCGAAGCGCCAAGAACCACGCTACACAGTGAGAACGGAAGTGATCCCTTCTCAACAACAAGAATAAGCAAGCATCGGCTGTACAGCGGGTGCGACGGCTTCATAAAAGTTGTTTCCAGATCCAGATTCTTGAAGTCCGTTAGTACAATTGAAAGAACTACAAAGCAACTCATGATAAAAACCATCGAAGGCATTTATCAGGATGGGCAGATCCATCTCACTGAGCTACCGCAAGATGTTAGTGACCGCTCCCAAGTCCTCATCACTTTCCTCGATCCTGTCAAAACTGATCCTGTTAAACTCCGTCAACTGATAGACCAGTTGGTAACAATTGAGGGTATTCAGCAAGGTTTTGAGGAGTTGAATTCTGGTCACACTCGTCCCCTTGGGGGGTTCATTCAAGAAATGCAGCAAAAGTATGACATTTCAGGTTGAGATTACCCCAATTGATAGTGCGCAAGCACTGCTAACCGAAAATGATATTGAGGAGCTAGAAGGTGACTTTTAGGGGTTACCTATCTGCTTGAGATATTCCTGATCAAACGCAGCGAGCAAGCCTTCTGGATGGGCGTAAAGGCCGGGGGTGTAGGCACGAGATCCCACACCGAGTTGCGTCCATTCGCTGACTTGCCAGTCTTGGCGGTTGGTGAGATCCCAAAATTCGACTGCATCGTCCACGCCAAGCGGTAGCGATTCCGGCTCAAAGTACCACTCGCAAACGATTTCAGTGCGATCTGCTGAGATCGGGCGCAACCTATGCACCATGGCGTAGTCTGGATGCACGCTGAACAGCACATTGGGCATGAAGGTGTAGTAGTAGGCACGCTGCAAGTCTTCGTAAGAGAGACTAGCAATGCCTGGGCGGTTCGTTGTGCCGCTCATGGTCAGGCTGCTACCGGGATTGAGGGTCATGTATCCACCTAAAAATGAGCCGTGCATCAAGTCGTTGCGGCCACTGTTGGAGGGGGAAAGTACTGCCAGTTGTGGATGGACAGGCGAACAGTGGTAGCACTCGGAATAATTTTGAAAGATCAGTTTCCAGTTGGCTTGAACATCATAAACAATCTGCTTTCCTAGTTGTAAGCTCGGTAAATTCCAGTCATCAAATCGATTGAGTAGCGGTGCGAATACTTTTGAAAATGGTTCGGGATTGGCAGCGAGATTGATCCACAAAAATCCTTCCCACTCTGCCAAAGCACAGGACACCAAAGGATAGTCATTGAGTGCAAAGTTATCAACCTCTCCCATGTGAGGTGCCGCAGCAAGTTGCCCATCCAAACGATACGTCCAGGCATGATAAGGACATTGAATCGCAGCGGAAAATTTGCCCTTTGCTTCGTGGCACAGGCGAGTGCCTCGGTGGCGGCAGACATTATAAAAGGCTCGAACTTGACCACTTTGGTTGCGCAGAACAATTAAGCTTTCATTGCAGAGGTTTACCAATAAGTAGTCCCCAGAGCCAGGAATCTGAGCGCTACGACCCACACAAACCCACTGGCGGCCAAAGATGCGTTCTTGCTCTTGGGCAAAGATCTCAGGGGAAATATAGTACTTCGCAGGCAAACTAAATTGCGTTCCCTGTAATCGTGCCCGCTGAAAAGTGGTCATAGAAAAAACTCCTACTTCGCAGCTAGCTTAACAGGAGCTACAGGTTTTCTAGATTTCTACCAAAGCCCGTTTTTCGGAGGTGGGAATCAGGCACCTAGGCAAAATCGCACCGTGGGTAGGGGCACGCAGCTGCGTGCCCCTACAGGCCGAACCGATTTACTTCTTGAAAATGCTGAGGGGTTGAATGACCCCAGCGCCGTAGATGTTATCTAAGCCCCGATCTCCCAGGTCTGCTGTTGTTTTTTTGAGTAGTGCCTTGATCTCAGGAATGGTCAGACTGGGATTCTGGCCGCGCAGGAGAGCAACAAGGCCGGAGACGTAGGGTGTTGCCGCTGAGGTGCCATTGAACACGGTTCCTCGTTTGTCGAAGGCTGTCCCGGAAAAGTTGGTGGGTGCCACGACATCGGGGCGGATCGTGCCATCCATCTGCGGGCCGCGCCCACTGTAGGACTCGATCTTGAAGGTGTTGTCGTCGTTCAAGTTGACGGCGCCGACGACGATCGTATCGGCACTGAGGGCGTAGGCACTGGCACTCAAACTGGAAATCGAACTGATGCTCTTTGGGTTGAACTGCCCGGAAGAACCGTTGCCCACGATGCCGAGGCGAACCCCTTTACCCTGCATTCCTCCATTGGCGCGATTGTCGAAGATGGCAATTCCGTAAACATCGTAGTCTTTGGCGGTGACGAGAGAAGTGCTATTCGGAACGCTCACGACGCCTGGCTGACCAAAATATTTTGAATTGGGCCGAGCCAAGCTAATCGTCTCGCGGGGGAGCGCATTGCCGAGTTGATCTTCGTCGCTGATTGCTTTGAAATCTTTGTCTCCAAAGACATACAGTCCGAGATCTGTGGTTCGGGCCAAGTCTGGGTCGTACTGGTCGTCCCAAGCAGCGAACAGAGTGATCTCGGAGACGGATTTAGGCCATGCGAAGAGCACATATTTTTTCCCAGTTGGATCGATCATCACCCAGTTCTTGCCTTTCTTCCAGGGAAGTTGCCGCGAGCCATCTGGAGTGAAGACCAACGAGTCTGCTTCGTTTCCGGCTGCAACGATCAAGGCAATACCTTTCCTGGTCACTTTCTCTTGAATCTCACGGGCCAGAGGTCCATCGCTGCGCAAAAAACTATCCGTCGGTACCGAGGTCCCCATGGAGATGCTGATCACATCGACTTTAAGATCCATAGCTCGATTGATCGCATTCAGCACATCCCCGGTTTTGCCGCCCACAGCCAGTAGTGCCAGTTCCGCTTTCGGAGCGATGGAGTGAATAATCGTGGCACAGGAAGTCCCGTGGGTGACACCGATCAGATCCCCCGCACTCACATCCGCTTTGCCATCGCTCTCTTCGCCACTGTTGAAAGTTTCTGTGTGCATAATCTGGGGTTTGGCGTTCAAATTCGCATCTTTGATATCGAAGCCACCGTCAATAATGGCGACGCGAATGCCTTTGCCCTCTAGTCCTTGCTTTTGGAGCAAAGAGACTCCCAACAAGTTATTCACTTTGCTCAGGGGTTGCCCTTTGGTAGTCCCAAATGGCACTTCACTGGTCGGTTGATCGATGCGTTTGACAAAGTCGAGATTGGCCAAAGCCTCTAACTTGGTGGCATCGATATTTCCTGAAGCCCGGTTAAAGACAATCTTTTTGGGATCGACGCCAAAGCTTGCTAGTTGCTCTATTTGGCTATCGCTCAAATTGTCGTTGAGCAAGATTTCGACGCTCACCTTGGTCAAGGTGCCACGCTTGCGGGGGGCGACGGCCTGGGCTGCCACAGCATTGCCCAACTTGCGTAGACGTGGATCCACGATCCGAATCACTGAGTTCAATCCAGACAGTTTGTTGATCAGTTGGGGAGAGGCATTCGTCACCGTCGCGCCACTTTTGGCAGCAGCCACAGGATCGACGCCAAGCTTTTGAAGTTGCTGTTGTTCTTCGGGGGTGAGATTGGGTCTCGCCTGAACAATCACGGTCAAGGCTGCGCCGCGTTTCTCAGTCTGCTTACTAAAGGCATCGACCCGGTTGCCAAGGGGACTGATCGGCTGGTCAAGATCAATTTTTGAAGACGCACCCGAAAAGTCAGGGGCGGTTTGGGCATACACAGGAAGAACTTGCAAGATGTGCAAGCCGAGGAGGAAACCAGCAACTTTGGCAGTTTTGCGCAATGACATGGGGCAGACCAGTGTAAAAAATAAGACCGTTTGCATTTTAGGCGGCGATCCGCCTCACCTTTAGATCACTTCGAAACTGATCGACATCGTTGCCAACTGACTCGTATCGACTTTGCGGGCTTGTTTCGCACCGAGACCACCCCGTGTCGTTACGTCGCTGAGTAAACTATCGATCACTTCGGTCGGATTGTCAGGAGCCAAAGGCCCATTCTGGACACCGCCGCGTTTGGCAACCGCTTGCAGAGCTTTGAGGGCGGTGCGAATCGGTACAGCACTGGCAATCACGAGCACTTCCGTCAAGCCTTTTGGCTCTTGAACCACCAAGTTGAACGTACCCTTATCGGGATCAGGAAGACTCAACGTCTTTCCAGGTGCGAGGCGGGCTGCATCCGCTGCCGCTGTCCACTGGTTCGGGAAGATGACTGCGATTTCACCGCTGGCATCGATCACGAGCACACTGATATAGAGATCCCGCGTCTCGTTATTCGTAATCGCAAAGCGAACTTCGGTACCGACTTTGACCCGACGATCTCCTGCGGGAGCACTGGATTTCTTGCCAGCGCTGCGGGTTGGGATCACCTGAGCGAGAAGCTTACTGTTCGCCCCAATTGGAGCCATAGATGCAGCGACGTTAAGTTTTGATGAGCCTGTATTCAGGGTCATCCGCACGATCCGCGCTGCGAGCAATGCCTTGAATTTTGCCTGGAGTCGAGTGACAGCAGCTTCGATGGTTTCATTGCCAGCACCGTAGGAATCAGGAATGAGCGTCAATCCCTGGGTAAATAGAGCAATGGTTGGACTGACAGAACCTGCCGCTGAATGCTTGGCCTTAGCGGTCGCTCGACCATCGAGGCGGCCTAAGATACAGTCCACTGGCCCTTTGCCGAGGGGAACCACTTCTAAACGTCGCACTCCAGCCAGCAGCGTCTTCGCCTGTTCCGTATCTTTTCCCAAGCTGGCATCGAGGGCAACCCGCAGTTTGATATCCGTGGGCAACCCACGTACTTGTTCTTGTAAAAGCCCGCCAACAAGTGCTTTGCCTGAGGTGCCTGGGATGATCTTGCCTTTGCCAATCAACCCATCGCGGCTGTCGAGCTGAATACTGATCTGCTTGCCATCCCCAGAATCACTAAATGTTGAACCAGCAGCAAAGGCTTCGAGACTTTGAGCATCCACACCCCCAAGCCAGACTTCCACCGACTGGCCATCGACTTTGGTGATCACGGCTTCCGCCGGAGCAGAATCTGGCTTCATCAAATAAACGGGCGCTTTCTCGCGGCCACTTCCTGGCTTCACCTCAAACTCAGGTTCTTGATCCCCAGTCATCTTCAGGGTCGAGCGCGAAATATTCGCCAGGGTGCTACTCAAGGATTCATCCCCCGTCTGCTGCCAGAGATATTGGGTCAACAAATAGGTAAAAGCGCCAGCCGTGAAGCCATCGAAAGGCGCATCGGAAGCGAGTTGGTTGCGGTTGGTGCCCGTCAGCACTGCCCCTTTGGCGATTCCCGCCCGCCGTCCGGCCTTGAACTGTGCTGGTGTCAAGTTCAAACGGGTGAGCAATTGTTGTTGGTAGTTCAGATCTTCAGGGGTATCCAGTTGTGTTCCGCCACCACGAGAACGCACCACCAGATTGCCCCGTTTGCCGCCGCCAGAATGACAAGAGTCCAGAACGACGGTGACATTCTCCGTTTTCAGGGCGCTCATCAGTAAATACAAAGTGTGGCCCATAATATCTTTGACTGCACCACCAGTTTCTGGAAAGGCTGGGGGGAGGGTGCCATCTACGGGCACAAATGTACTATTCAGACCATCCGGCTCGTCCTTGTCGGGATCGGCGACTTGAGAGCCGTGGCCTGAGTAGTGAAAAACAACAATATCTCCTGGTTTGGCCTGCTTAATTAAATGTTCATCGAAGGCGGTTAAAATCCCTTGGCGCGTCGCCTGGGCATCGGTCACGATCAAAATATCTTTGGGATTGAAGCCGAAGCGGTTGACCAGCAATTCCTGTTGGAGGAGCGTATCCGTTACGCAGCCATTCAGGGGCGAAAACTTGCCATTCTCTGGATAAGCATTGATGCCTACCAATAGGGCAATCTTTCGGGGTGTACTTTGGGCAAGGACACGTCCATAGCGGTCAAAAGCATTCAGACCAAGGATTCCACAAGTCGTTCCCGCCAATTGCAATAGTGCGCGCCGTTTCACAGTTTCATTCTCCAAAGAGACATTTGATTTTGCTTTTGAGAATATGCCAAAAGCTTGCTTTCTCTAGGCAGTGCAGCCAAGACTTTAAGGCACAGCTTTTCTAATACCGTCCAAAAGTTGAATGTATTGATCGCGAGCGCTAGCCTTTGAAGCGACTTAGCAGCAACAATAGTACTCCGATCCCTGCTGCGATGATCCCCGTACTCACTAAGACTTTACGTTCAGTTCTCAGTTGTGAAAGCAAGATCACGGAAGCCTTATGATTTGGGTCGATCTGCAAGCAGCGACGGCTCAATCGCCGCGATTCTTGCAGATCTTCTGGCTTTCTTTGGGTGCTCCAACGCCCTTGATAGGCTCGCGCCAGACCGTGCAAACCCTCGACACTCAAGGGATCAACCGACACAGCCACGGTCAAATCCACAATTGCCTCATCCCACTGGCGATAGTGACAATGCACCAAACCTTTCTCCCGCAATCGCCGCCCTTCGCAATCCGCGACGGTGATATCCCCCTCGCTCAAACCAAACTCCTGGGAGACTTGCCGCATCTCTTCGAGGCTCAACCACCGCTGCTGCTGAACATGAAAAGCAACCAGTCGATCAATATAGGCAGCGACTAAAAGCGTCTGAGATTCGGCATTCATACGAACTAGGGTGTGTTGTGTTGTAGTGTACCCAAGCTTTTTAACTCAATCTTGATAAACCCTGGCAGAATCAGGGAAACCACAGGTAAGCGGCATTGGTCAGAGTAACAATTGTTAGATTTCTTTATCTTTTACTAGCTACAGTTCTGAAGAAGTCCTCCATTTTTGCGATACAAGTAACGTCTTCAAACAAATGCGAGCCGTTCATTTTCATTTTCTGTACGATTTCAGCACGCCAGTGAGTGTCTAATCCTAACCGCACAGCAATTTCCACATACTCTGTCTTGTTGGCTGCGATAGTGTCGGTGACACCTATATGTTTTAGAATTCCGAAAGAGTGGCGTCCTCGCATAAGCTCCGTTGGTGTAGTTACGATCGGTAAACCACAGGCAACTGCATCCATGGTTGTCAATCCTCCCGACCACCCTATGCTATCAAGATAGATATCCGAGTTCATCGGCAAGCTGATGTAATCTATCCATAACTTCTGATTCTTTCGAGAGAACATTTTTACATAATGCTCAAAGGACAATCCCGCATCCTCAAAAACCAATTGCATTCTATCTAGAAAGCGTTCTGTTGCCTTTCGCATGGGCAGATCGACGAAAAAGAAACGAGCACTAGGTACCCGACGCGCGATCTCCACAAAAACATGATCATCTTGTGGTAAATACTTGTACAAAGACTGCACGCATAAATAGACAATATCTTGATCAGCGATGCCATAGTAAGAACGAGGATGCGGTGTCTCTGGCAGAGGTGGTTGCGTACAAACGACACCAATTCCAGGTAAACGAACAAGTTCCTCACTGTAATGTTCTTCTGCACCAACTGGTTCTTGCAGTTCACTGGAAAGGAAGTAATCCATGGTCAGTAATCCAGTGGTGACAGGATGACCCGCCCAACATGTACATTGCACGGGAGCGAGGCGCAGTCCAGCTAGAAGGGTAAGCCAAGGGATCATGCCGATATCTGAGAAGACCAAGATATCTAGTTGATCCTGTCTAATGTTCTGAGCTGCACCTTCGAGGTCGTTGGGTAAAACTGTCCAATGATCAACCTGACTTTTAAGTTCGGATGTAGGGCCAGTGTGAGGACCAAAGTAAAGATGCAGAGTAAAGTCATCTTTGTTTCTATTTTTTAGCCAGCCCTGCAGCCATCGGCTGAGAGGATGACCATCCGTGCGAGAGGTAATAAGACCAATCTGAATCTTACTGTTACGAACCACTGTAGGTATGACACCTTTTGCAATATCTGGACAGCAAGTTGCCAAGAGATTATTAATCAACTGACCATACATCTGCATATAATCTCGGCAGTTGCGTCCTTGGTATGCAATTAAAAAGGTACTAATGTCATTCTTGATTGCTTCATAAATGCCATGAATAACTGAGGCATCACCCGAGTCCACAATATCTGATAGCTGACGCAGACCAAGACCAAAGCGGTCATACCAGACTTCTATTTCGTCCGACGTTTTGTAGATAATTGGCAAAAGAAGACGGGAGCGCAACAAATTTTTGTAGTTATTAGGTGCAAGGCATTCTAATTGATTGTAGTAGGCAAGGGCTTCCTCAGTAACCCCTTGATCTGCGTAGATGCCCGCCAAGAATTGCATAGCTATTTCATCATTGGGTTCAATGGCACAAACCCACTCAAGCTGAGCTATTGCTTCAAGAAATGCTTCAGTGTGAATAAAGCAGGCAGCCAGAGTTTTGCGAGCACTCACCCATTCGGGACAACTAGCAATTGCACGGTTGAGATAGACGATAGCCTCTTGGTGCCGATTATCTCTTTGCAAACAGACGCCAATATTATGTTGAAGAACTGGGTCATCTTGGCAAAGCTCTGCAGCTTTCTGATAGTACTGTGCAGCCTGCCCGTAAGTTTTGCCGTTGAAAAAAATCTCTCCAAGCAATGTGGCTACTTTTAGACAGGGCGGGTGATTTTCCACATAATACTCACCAAGCAAACAAGCAAGGTCTGCAGCATCATTCTGCTGCAAATACACCATAGATGCGTAGATTTCTTCGCTCTCTAAAAACTCTGCAAGACAAGAATTTAAAGTCAGGCAATACTCCAGTCTATCAGGAGCTAGTTTCCACGCTTTGTGGTAGGCCAACAAAGCATCAAGTTGTTGCTGCTGTTGCCGGAAGCAGTAGCCCTCGGCAAAGTAAAAGGCAGCAGAAGTAACAGCAATACTCATCAGATTTCTCTACCTTATCTATCGTAATTTGTCTTCAATTTCCCAAAACCACTTCTGAAATAACTAGGTATACTTGTATTTTGCTGTACACACCAAGACTAAAATCAGTCAACACAAGCACTAACTAAAAAGATCAGTGATTCGGCACTCATGCAGGTTAAGCTGAGTTGTGACGTAGTGTACCCAGGTTCGCTCACGCACTTTCAGAGCTGATTCGCAAAAGTCCTTAGCAATTGGCCAGAAGTCTTGCCCAGGGCTGATCTCAGTACCAGCTACCCGCAATGCATATTTTGGCACTAAAAGTCTCTCTAAGTCTGATTTCTGGGGTGTAAAAAGCTAGCTTTACGAATCAGCTCTAAATCCATCGGAGATACATTTGTTCCGATGATTGGAAACTAGGGCCTAGGGCACAGCTTCTTGTCTGAAAACTAACGAGCTTTATCACGGGAACGGGAATAGATTTCGGCATGATTGATCCCCTTTATAAATAAAAAGCCTGTAGGGGTATCCTAGCTACAATACCTGTCGGAGGAGTTTGTGTTCAATCTGGCTTTTCCGCTCGGCTCCGACTATGGCTGGGGCATCTGTGGCAAACAGATAACCCGTGAAATGGCCAAGCTGGGTTTGGTTGGGTTGCTCACCGATGCCTTTTCAGCAGCAACAGTAGGCGATCCTGTAGATTACTTTTTGCTCAAAAAATTGCAGATCGATGAACAATCATCTTTTTTAGGAGAACACCCACTCCTGCAGGCTATAGTCACAGCCCGCTTCAAACCCTTCCGCCCGGAGGTACGGGGTTGCTTTACGGTGGGGTATACATTTAAAGAAGAGACGATACTTTCCCAAGAGTGTCTAGAGAATGCGAGCCATTATTACGACTATCTCGTTACAGGCTCAACTTGGTGTCAGGAGATCTTAGAAGATTATGGTTTTCAAAATATCAGTACCATTGTGCAGGGTATTGATCCGTCTCTATTCGAACCCTCGCGCCCCGAAAAAACCTGCCTAGAAGACTATTTTGTGATCTTCTCCGGTGGCAAATTAGAATTTCGCAAGGGTCAAGATCTGGTTATCCGCGCCTACAAAGTGCTTCAAGATCGTTACCCAGATGTTTTGTTGATCAATTCCTGGTTCAATCACTGGCAATTCAGCCTTGCCACAATGGAGGCATCACCCTATATTCGGTTTTCTCCTACCCAGACTGATCATGTTGCCATGGTCAACCAGTTGCTTGTCGAGAACGGCATTGATTTGCGTAGAACAATTACCCTTGATCGCCAACCGAATCCAACTATGCCCCATCTCTACCGCAATACAGATATTGGGCTTTTCCCTAACCGCTGTGAAGGTGGAACTAATCTGGTTCTCATGGAGTACATGGCCTGTGGTAAACCGGTAATTGCCGCGTACAATACTGGTCACCGTGATATTATCCATGACGAAAATTCTTTGCCTCTTTACAAGCAGAAATCGATTGAGTTCAGACACCAACAGGTTACTGTTGCCAATTGGTACGATTCAGATCTAGAGGAAATCATTTCGCACCTCGACTGGGCCTATCATCATCGTGATGCCCTGCAGAAATTGGGCAAACGTGCCGGACAAGATCTAGCGCAACTGACATGGAAACAGACTGCCACGCAGTTTTACCAGCTTCTAGAGTCTGGTGCTGCGTTTGTTCAAGATTTGGCTGCGCTCAGGGATTAGAGTTGCCAATAAAGCTGGGTGAACTGTGCCAGAAGCCGACTCCAGTTGATTCCGTGCCAATATGCTGAACTAGGGATTCAGTCACGGTGTACAGATTGACATCTCGTTCCTGGCAAAAGCGTTGGATCAACAAATCGCTGGGGAGTTGATAATTAGAGATGCCATTAACATAAATATAGTCTTTCAGTTCTTGTGCTACAGAATGGGTATAAAACATGCACTGCGCCCCCCAGAACATATGCTTTGGATATTCGAGGATCACAGAGTCTTGCGGCCACGCATGAGGACTATAGAGACTGAGGGCAAAGCGATCTCCGATCGTTGTCTTTAAGATTTCTACAATTTGGAGCAGGCTACTATACCAATACTCAGAAAAAATGATGTCATCTTCACACAGCAGGAGGTC
>JACMLN010000107.1 GCA_014379585.1 Gloeobacterales cyanobacterium ES-bin-313
ACCCATGGCACATTTGCTCGAACTTTTTGATTCCCTCCGGTTGGCGATGTTTAGCGGAAAGGGCGGTGTTGGTAAAACCACCCTCGCCTGTGCCTTTGCCCGCCACTGGGCGAAGCGATTCCCCGAAGAACAAGTTCTTTTGCTTTCCACAGATCCCGCCCATTCCCTTGGCGATATTCTCCAAATCCCTGTCCATGGTGAAGCTGAATCCTTGGCAGATTTGCCAAATTTAAAAGTGCAAGCTCTCGATGCAAAGGCATTGCTCCAGGATTTCAAGACCCGCTACGGTTCGGTCTTAGAACTGCTTGTGGAGCGGGGGAGCTTTGTGGAAGGAAGCGATCTCGCTCCGGTGTGGGAACTGGCCTGGCCGGGGCTGGACGAATTGATGGGCATTTTGGAAATTCAACGACTGCTCAACGATCACTTGGTAGACCGCGTGGTCATCGATATGGCACCGAGCGGTCATACCCTCAGCCTCTTAGGATTACGAGAATTTCTCGACAATTTTCTCAAAGCCCTAACCCTCTTTCAGGAGAAGCATCGGGTCATCTCCCGAACTTTTAGCAAGAACTATCAGACCGACGAAGCGGACACTTTTTTGAAAGAGATGAAAGCCGAGTTGGAAGCGGGCTGGCAGTTGCTCGAAGATCCAAATTTCACGGGTTGCTTGGTGGTGGCGAATCCCGAGCCGATGAGTTGGCTTGAAACCGAGCGGTTTATTGCGGCGCTTGAAAAACTCCATATTCCCTGTGCGGGTCTTTTTCTCAATCGCATCTTGACGGACGATAGCGATGGAGATCGCCTGAGCGAGCAGGCAGAGTTGGTGGAAAAATTTGTTCATCTGAGCCAAGATTTACTGCTCGTCCCACAGTTCTCCCGTGAACCCCTCGGTGGAGAAGCTTTAGATGTGGCACTTCAATCGGTCTTTACGGAAATGCCAAAAGCACCCGAAAAGCTGACTGTGCAGTGGCCAGAACAGTACGGGCCTGGATTTAGCGATTTTATCGAAGAAAAGCGGCGGCTGATCTTAGTCGGTGGCAAAGGCGGAGTTGGCAAGACGACTGCTGCTGCTGCCATTGCCTATCAAATGTCCCAACGCCACCCAGAATCCAAGATTTTGGTGATCTCCATCGATCCGGCCCATTCCCTCGGAGATGCCTTTGGCTGTACTCTCGGCCACGACCCGGTGCACCTCGCGCCCAACCTCGAAGCCCAAGAAATTGATACCGATCGGGTGCTGGAAGACTTCAAGCGCGATTATCTTTGGGAGTTGGCGGACATGATGGCTGGTGACGACCCCGACAGCACGATGAGCATCGCCTATGGCCCTGAAGCGTGGCGGATGATCGTCACCCAGGCGTTGCCTGGAATCGATGAAATGCTTTCGCTGCTGACTGTGATCGAATACCTCGAACAAGAAGAAGTCGATCTCGTCATTCTCGATACCGCTCCAACTGGGCACCTGCTCCGCTTTCTGGAAATGCCCGCAGCCCTCGGTGATTGGCTAGCTTGGATTTTCAAACTGTGGATGAAGTACCAGCATGTTTTAGGCCGCACCGAATTTATGGGTCGCCTGCGCACCCTGCGCCAACGGGTGATGCAAGCCCAAAAGCGCCTCAAAGATCCCAAACACACGGAATTCATCGGCGTATTTCAAGCCCAAGCTGCGATTATGGCGGAGACGGAACGCCTCGAAGCGGCCATGGCCGAGAAAGGCGTTTCCCAACGCTATCTCGTCTGGAACCGCTACAAACCGGGTCAACAGGCTCATTTCCCGAAGCAGATCCTCGTTCGCCTAGGTCCACTCCCGCGCACGATCAGTGCCCTCGCTCGTGTCGCCGGAGCTGCAGATCTGTTGTTTGAATCCTCCGCTTCTTCCCCTCGAACACCCGAAAAGGATCGCTTTTCCACACCGAGCCGATGATCTGTCAATGGTGGCTGGGGCGGGCACGCACAAAAAAAGGCTGGGAATTCCCAGCCTCGATCAGGGGATGTACTGTGTAGAAGCGCTGCGTTTACTGGCAGTTGCCTGAGCGCAGGATGCGGGTTGCTACTCCGGTACCCGTGGGCGTTCCAGAGGCAACATCAGCGGCACCTGGGTATTGGGCGACGGTAATCTGATCGTTTAGACCAGCGGTATCCGTCACATAGGTAAACAGGCTCTGTTGGTAGGTGATGCCGAGAGTCGTGAATGGCAGGCCACGGAAAGGATACTGGTCACCACCGCGAGCTGAGAAGTCGTTGGTAACAACGTTGATGCCATTACCAGCGACGACACTGCCGTTTTGGATCACGAAGGTGCCATTGGCGAGTTTTGCCTCGCGAACGCGGGTGCCAGGGGTAGTCACGGTGCCGTCATTCTGGGTGACTTGAGCAGTGCCTGCTGGATCGAAGACCATGCAGAGGCCAGCAATCTGCGCGAAGCGTCCGTCGGCGGTCGGGAAGCGGGAGACAGTATTTTCGAGGATCTCTTTGAACTGAGCGCGGGGCACGTTCGGCACGATCGACACGAAGTTGGCGAAAGCGGCAATGTCGAAAGTGTTCAGTTCGGTGAAGTTGGCAGGGGTCGTTGGGGTGGCAGTACTCAAGTAGAGTGTGTTGCCACGGATGCCGCCGCTGTTCTGGATGGAAACGTCGGGCACTGGCACATTAAAGCTCGCGGCTAGGTTTGTGCCGTTGAAGAACATGGCATCGGCCATCAGGTTGCCGAGGTTGGTCTCGCGGGTACGGATGTTGCTGGTACGAGAGTCGAGGGGTACCTGGCTCGCAGCGATCACGTTAGCAGCTAAACTAGCAACCGCTGCTTCAACTGGGACAACGACCTGGGTATTCACGTCGGTAGCAGGAGCAACGACATCGAGGTCGGCGGGGTTGCCACTCACGCGGATTGGGCCGCTATTGACGGTATCGACGCTGGTGATATCACCGACGCTGTCAAAGGTGGCGATCAATTTGCCGACATACTTGTAGTTGCCATCGGTGGTGATCACCCGGATTGGCTTGCCATCAGCACCGTTGACAACGATCGGGTAGGTGGGGTTGGTGAGTGTCACCGATGGGTTGCCAGGAACGGTGTAGGTCACCGAGGCGAGGTTGGTATCGCCAGGTACGAGGGGCTTTGCGTTCGGGGCTGGTGTGTTGAGCAAGTCGGAACCACCACCGGAGATGGCGATATCGACACCGCGCAACTGTGGCACGAGGGCAAGATCTTCACTGACACTTTGTAGGTGACTGGTGAGAATGATGATGTTGGCACCGTTGCGTTGGAGGCGATCCACTTCGGCCTGGATCTTGCCGACTAAGTCAGGGCTGACAACGACCGCGCGAGGGCTGGAGATCGCAGGCAGCAGCGGGGTGGTGGCACCGACGATACCGATGCGGCGGTTGCAGACACGGACGAGGGCACTGTTGGCGATCCGGCGTTGCTGGGCAAGGGTAAGCAGTGCTGGTTCGGCAGTGACATCGAGGTTGGCGCTGACAAAGACGGGCGAAGGATTGTTGACACCGAAACCACCAATGAAGCGAGCGGTGACATCGGGAGCAAAGTCAAATTCGTGGTTGCCGATGGCGCTGACGGTGTAGCCGATCAAGTCGAGGGCAACCGTATCGTAGTAGGACTGGGTGGATGGCAGGTTGAGGCTGGCGTTGAACTGGGAACCAGCGAGGAAGTTATCTCCTGCTGAGATCAGCACTGCGCCTTGGTTTGCGGAGCAGTTAGTGGCGGCAGTGCGCAAGTTGCGCACGAGAGAGGCGAAGCGATCGACACCCCCGTACTGGGTCTGACTACCACCAGCATTGATCAGTCGGGTTTCACCGTCATTGTTGTGCAGAACGGTAAGCGTAAGGCTCTGGGCAGAGGCAGGGGCCTGGGCAACCAGAACAGAAGTGGACAGCGCCAGCAGGGCGTTGCGGAAGAACAAACGAATCACGGAAATACTCCTGTCTTATTGACATGCAAAATTGATATGCAATGAGAGTGCACATTAGATCGAAATGAGTGCTCTTTACGCCTGACGACGACGGCGGAAGAAAGCGCCACCGAAGAGGCCAAGGCCGATGATAGACAACGCCGAGCTAGGTTCGGGTACTGGCACGAAGCTGTCGGCAGTGCTGAGTAGTGATAGTTCAGAGTCGAGGATCGTACCGTCTGGGTTGGTGCCTAGGTAGCTGAGGCTGGCGAACTGGGCATTGCTCCCGGTCAGGCCATTGGTGATTCCGATGGTTGCCTCGCCGTCGCTGCTGAGATTGCCGTAGCTGAACACGACTGAGCCGTCAGCGCCTAGCACTGCCTGAGCAGTGACAGCTTCAGTCGCGCC
The DNA here is from genome assembly GCA_014379585.1 of Gloeobacterales cyanobacterium ES-bin-313. GTDB lineage: Bacteria > Cyanobacteriota > Cyanobacteriia > Gloeobacterales > Gloeobacteraceae > JACMLN01. Next base: position 4,317 of record JACMLN010000107.1, read on the forward strand.
CAAGAACACGTCAAGATTGTTCCAAGTGACCACAAACTGATTCGCGGTGCTCAAGTAGCTCACTGAGCCGTTCGCGCCGACGACGAGATCGTCATAGAATGCAGCGATTAGCGGGAAGGTTACGTCTACGCCAAGACGTGGGTTGAAGCCACCGGGGTTTGCACCACCAAAAGAAAGATTACCATTCGTATTGACATAAACCTGCGAATAGTTAGTCCCAAAAAAGTTAAACGTGAAACCAAGGTTGACTGGCCCGGAGGAGCCTTCATCCGCATCGTCGAAAGTGACTGGGGTGCCACCGACGGGATCAACCAAGAGAGCCGCTTGGGCGGGGGCAGCAAGCAAGAGAGAGAGGCTTGCCAGAGCAGCCAGCGGTAGAGAAGCAAGGCGCATTGGTAAATTCCACAACACTAAACAAACAATTTAATGAAAAATCCTTAAGCACAGATTAAACATGAGAAATCTCTCATAAATTGCGAAGTATTTACCATCAAGACAAAGACACCTGAAGCATCCAGGACAGGGCTTATGTGGTGAGTATCAAGTTAAAAACGGCTCTTAGATGACAGTCCAATTGTTGCTGCGATAGACTGATACAAACTGCACTATTCACAATAGGGTTTACGAAGCACTGACAGAACGAAGCCCCACTGAGGAAGGCTGGATCTGACAGGGTTAGGAATTTATTGTGGCGGAATTAGGAAAGGGCATCAAGCAGGTCGTGCAGGATCTTAACAGTGTGAACCTCAACATGCTCGTTCCGCTGGCGCTATGGGGTCGAGATCGCGCCTGGAATTTGCCCTGGGTGCGCTGGCTGCTGCTTTTTGCCCTAACACCGCTCGTACTCATTCACCTGACACCCAGTGAACTGGGATTACAGCAGGTTGCCTGGGTCTTCGGCTTTTACTTCGCTCTACTCTGGGGACTGTTACTTTATCGTTTGATCGAACCCGGAGGGATTAGGCTTGGCTCCTGGCTATGGGCTGGACTCTTCACGCTTTTGCTTGGCATTCCGGTGGTGATTGGCCTTGCCAAACTGCCATTCATCGGAACACTCTACGCCGCCAGGGAAGTGATGTTTGTGCCTGTGCGCATTCTTGGCTACGTACTCGGCGTGGGTGTCGTAGAAGAATCCGTCAAACTCTTGCCCGTCTGGTGGCTGTCCCATCGCCGCATTCTCACCAACCCAAGGGAACTGATGTTTGCAGGAGCGGTCAGTGGCCTAGGCTTTGGTCTGGCTGAATCGGTGGCCTACTCAACTCAGATCGCCCAAAAAGAACTGCACAGTCTGAGTCAGGGAGCAGCTCTCGTTGGCTACTTCACCCGCTTCATCACAACCCCTTTTTTGCATGCCATCTTCGCAGCGATTGTCGCTTACTTCCTGGGACTAGCACTGGTGGATCCGAAGCGAGGCTGGGCGCTCACTGTTGCTGGTCTGTTACTGGCAGCCCTACTCCATGGGCTGTACGACAGCTTTGCCAATCACTGGTTAGGCTTGATTATTGCGGCGCTGTCCATTTTGATCTTTGTGAGCTACGTGCGCAGTGCCGAGTACATTGCTGCGGATCTCGCCCGCACCCCGAATGCATCCGACGCGTAGCCCCGGAAGACTCAACATGCGTAGGCTAATCTCTACGGCAAAGTTGTTCACGACCAAGGGTTGCCACACCAAAATCAGGCACCCAAAGCAGCCATTTTCCATCGGCTTCTTCACAGAGCAGCAACGCTTCGTCGCTACTGTAATCTGAGACTCGCTCGCGCAGTTTTACCCATGTGCGCGCTGTAGGAACAAACGCATCCGCTGCACCAGAAAGCGGCGAATCAAGGAAGACCAAATTACCCATAGCATCCTCAAGTTCTGTAGCCTATGCTACTAAAAAATCCGCGAGGAGAGCTGAATTTGTCTTAGAAATTCACATGTCTTTTGCCAAACTCCGTGCGCCAAAGTAATAAACACGCGGTGTCCAACGCGGATGATCCAGGGTTGAGCATCGGGATATTGCTCAAACAATCGGTTGGTAGCGGGCAAAACGTGGTCATCGACTTCATAAGGTTCCAGTTTCAATGTCGATTGCGACAATTTTGCCCTCATTTCCTACTTCGACTTGATGGCGAATGGTGGAGTCGTAGAGTTCTTGCCACGTCGAGCCAACTCATCTTTGCTGTAACGCCGCTGGCGAACTGATATGAGTTTGACCTCGTTGCAACCTAACCCATTACATTCTAGCCGGGAGCAAAAACTAGACTGGGATTGTGTTATGCCTCCTGATGAAGGCGGCCTATCAGAAAATGTACGATGAGAGTGGAGGACGATTTTATGAAACACGAGTACCACGACCAACGCAGTCTTGATCTCCATCGCCGTGTGGCAGCGAAGATGCTTCAAGACCCAAGTCTGCTACCAAGAGCGATTTCTATTTTGGATAGATGGCGTTCTATCGCCTCACCACGGACAATGCCTTACTACGACACATGGCACCACCTACTACATTTAGGTCTAGAAGAAGTTCTACGCTTTGCTGTCGAGGAGTCCGAACGCGCCACAGCCCATCGACAGGCATCGCCTCTCTCGTGTTTGCTCACTGCCAAAGAACGAATTCAGTTCCTGCGCGAATGGAAACAAAATAATGAAACGAGAAGATCTAGAGCATATTCTTCGAGCGGCAGCAGGAATTACGAATGAAGATGAGTTTATTATCATTGGAAGCCAATCAATTTTAGGTGCGGTTCCTTATCCTTCTGAAAAATTGATGGAATCAAATGAGGTCGATATTTATCCGCTGAATAATCCTGAGCTTGCAGATCTTATAGACGGGGGGATCGGTGAAGGTTCTGCTTTCCATGAAACTTTTACTTACTACGCCCAAGGCGTTGGTCCTGAGACTGCTATCTTGCCTGATGGTTGGCAGCAAAGACTCATCATTATTCAGAATAAAAATACGAGATTGTCGAAAGGTTTATGTCTTGAGCCACATGATCTTGCAGCCTCAAAAATAGTAGCTGGACGTGACAAGGATTGGGCATTCGTCCAGGAAATGATTGCTCAAGGTGTTGTTCAGATAACCCTACTGATCGAAAGAGTGAAAACCTTGCCCATCACTGCAGAGCATAAACAAAGCTTGCTAGGTTGGATAACTGCAACAGGCCGACGTTCTTTACAGATAAATAAAGACAAAGACAGTCCGAATAAGTAGATAGAACTTTGATTGAAGTGTTGCTCACTGCCTATCTCCGCCCCATATGATGTCCAAAGTATTAAAGCCAGTGGCATTACTCTGCTCCTCGACGCAGAAAACTTCCTGAACAGCAGAAAAAGACCTTGAGATAGGTAATGGAACGCAGTGAAATTACCCTTCAACAGTTAGAAAGCCTTTATCCGAATCAATAGTGGCAAACTCTCCAACGCGACTTGAAAACCCTCGTAGATCTACGAGGGTTAGTCTCGTCGGGTGACACCAACCAACGCACCTATCGGATCACAGAATCAGTGCCGAAAAATTGATGGGAATGCCAATTTGAAAAGTTGATAGTGAGGAGAGGCTCTTAATGTCAACTTTAGATGCAATCAGAGCACGAGATGGCAAGAAATCTTGCCTATAGGTATAAACTCAACACCAAGTTGGCTCAACCTTATTAGCAAGCATGACCAGATTGACTTCTTGTATGTTGAGTTTACCACTCTATCTTTACCCTTCCATAAGAGTACTTTAGGACTGAGCTAACGCGGCCTCGGGTATCCAGGAGGGGCGGGTGTTGGTTGAGCAGGAGGGACGGGTGTTTGAGTCGGAGCTGTCGGCGGTTTCGGATATCCGTGGGACTGAGCACTAGCTATTGTTACAAAGCCGACTAGCACTAGAGACAAGACTGAAACTGGACAATAGTAAGATTTTGCGAAGCATAAAATTCCTTTCCATACATTACGCAAGAGTCTACCTTGTGAAAAAACGGGTTCCGTATCAACTGTTACAAATTAAAAGTAGCCCTCCCCAACCTCTTGTTTGGCAAGAAATTAAAGGGAGGGCAACCAGGGAGAGCAAGCAAATCAGTTAGCAAGAGGAACTACACGATTTCAGGGATACTATTTGTTGACTAGATGCCATGAACTCGTAATTTTCGACTATGCCGCCGTCGCGTACTATCGTGAAAAACCTGCTATTTGGAGTGAAGGCTAAGGAAGTAACGATTGACTTCCCGCTAGAGGTTATTAACGGCGTTGTTAGGTCTGTGACAGCAAAAATCTGAACCACTTCCGTTTCATCTGCACCTTTAGTAAGCGTGACCTGATAGTTGCTATCAGGACTAAATTCCGCTAACGGGGGCTTTGGGTCTCTGGGCATTGCTTTGACTCCTTTTGTGTTTTTTAGGTGTATTTGCCGTTCTATGAACTGGTTAAGCGACCATGCTAGTCAGGAATATTCTTTCACTCCTTTATCCGACAGAATCTACTTTTGTGCATCTGTGCCTATACCCTGCGATAGGTTATTGGACTCTGAGCTAATGCCTCCTTGCAACAAATTTAAGGCTGCTATGCACCGCCGTAATCCTTGAGAGGCATCCAGGTGAAGGTGGCTAGCAGGAGGTAACTGTAGTTGCAAGATTTGCAAATAAGCATCCCTTGCCTTATACCAGTTAAGCTTTTTGTCAGCTCTGGTATGCTCTATATGTATTAGCTTTTCATGTGCTTCTCCAAGTTTCAAAAATGTTTGAGCCAAAAAGTTTTTTACTTTATTATTAGTTGGCTGTTTCTTGAATAGGGCGCGACGGATCTTTAGGGCGTGGGTGAAATTTTCTAAGGCATCAGGCAGCTTGCCCTGTAACAGTAGAACATTACCAATGCTGTGGTAGCTGACCGCAAGATCCCAGGTACCGGACGCATTTGCCTGATCGATACTCGCTAGTTTCTGGCGGATCTGAAGAGCCATACGAAAATTCTGCATGGCATCGCTTAGGCTTCCATACTTTAGCAACACTTCGCCCACTGACTGCAGGGCTAAACCCCATCTACTTTGAACAATAGAATCAGCGGGATCGGCTGCAGCCAATTGATTACTAATTCTCAGGGCTTTTTTGTAAGTGGTGAGGGCAGCTTGCCAGTCTCCAAGGTTGGGTCTTTCTGGATTGCCAAGGTTCGTTGCAACCTCTATATAGCTGCCAACTAGGTACCTTTGGTAAACGACATTGCTCGGTGTCCGTGTGGCCAGTTGTTCAATTTCCTCAAGTGCTCGCCTTGAGTAAACGAGCGCTTGTACTGGAGCACCCTTGTTAGAAAAAACTAAGGCAAGATTGTTGCTCGCATACCAGATATTTAAAGCAGCTTCTTCGCTTTGGGGATCGAGATGTATCTGACGCTCGGCTAGAGCCAGTTCCACCCGAAAGTCTTGCTCTGCTTGTTCTAGATCATCAGCATCGAGTCGTGTCCCACCGATACTGTCGTACGCACCGAGCAATTTGTCGAGATAATAGATGTTTGATGGATCCGCCTCATAGAGGTTTTTGCGAATGGCAAGCGCTTCACTCTGCAATTCCAGAGATTCTTGAAGGCGCCCTGTTGTGGAATTGATGAGGGCAAACCCCTGTAGGCATATCGCCAAGTTGTCCTGCGCCTTGGGATCTCCAGGCGTGCGAGTAGCAAGCGAACGACGAATTGCCAGAGCGTTTCGATAGCTTGCGAGTCCTCCCTGAATATCGCCGAGGTTGCTGTAGGCTGGGCTGCCTTGAACATTGCCCAAACGTTCATAACCCCTTGCGATTTCATCCTGCAGTTCCGAGTCACCCCCAGCCTCTTTCGAGAGACCATTCAGGTAGGTAACGGCTTTCCCGACGAGTAATTTTCGGGCAGAAGTTGCTCCAGAAATTTTCTCTAGTGCTGGATCTAATTCGTAGACGAGGGAATGAGCCAGCGTCCGCACTTGTTCGAAACGACGATTGGAGACTTGCGCCTGCCACGCCAGGGCTGTTGCACCGCCGATCAAAACGGCGGCAGACATCGCCGCTGCACCCACTTGCCAGGGGTACCTGCCCACGAATTTGCTGATTACATAGTCCCAGGTGGGTGTGCGGGCAGAAACCGGACGACCTTCCAAAAAATTGTGAATATCTTGAGCAAACACCTCCACCGATGGATAGCGTTGCGAAGGTTCTTTATTGAGCGCTTTAAGAATGATGTTGTCGAGGTCGCCTTCAATGCCTAGACGGAAACTTTTGGGGATGAAGCCGTGCCTTACATCAGGTTCATCTGTGCGCAGTACCGCCCGACTGGGTCTTTCAGGATCTTCTTCCAAGACTGCACGGGAAACTTCAAGGGTCGTGCCTGTCGCCTTGCGGTAGGGGCTACGCCCACTCAACAGTTCGTATAACAGCACCCCAAGGGAATAGACATCGGAAGCGGTGGTGATCACGCCGCCTTTGATTTGTTCAGGACTCGCATAGCGGGGAGTTGCAGCACGCAGAACCGTAATCGTCGGATCGAAAGGGCGATGAAAAATATCGGGAGCGAGTAACCGAGCAATGCCGAAATCGAGCAGCTTTGGTTGGCCAGCATCGGTGACCAAGATATTGGCGGGCTTGAGATCTCGGTGAACAACCAGATTGCGATGGGCGTGTTCGACCCCTTCACAGACCTGCAAAAATAGTTTTAGCCTGTCAGGAACATTGAGGCCCTGCTTCTGGCAATGCTCATCGATCGCCAGACCATCGACATATTCCATGACCAAATAAAGGTGGCCTTCCTCGGTTCGCCCCCCGTCGAGCAGATGCACAATATTTGGATGTTCTAGTTGGGCAAGAATCTGCCGCTCACTCTCAAAGCGTCCGGCAAGAAGCTTGTACCCTGGCCCTACCCGCAGAAACTTGATCGCCACCCATTTATGAAATTCGCCATCGTCGCGCTCGGCGAGGTACACCTCTCCCATCCCTCCTTCGCCAAGCAGTGCCTTGAGTTGATAGGGGCCGATGCGCCGCCCAAGCATGTCGCTCGGTTGATCATTGGGACAAATCAGCGGTCGATCCAGAAAACCTTCTTCCTGATCACAAGCTAGCAGTGCCTGCACCTGGGCTTTGAGATGCGCATCGCCATCGCAGGCTTGCGCGAGAAAAACTGAACGTTGTTCGGGGGGCTGATCGAGGGCCAACTCAAACAACCGCTGCAGATTCTCCAGATCATTGGGTGTTTCAGGCTTCGTCATCGGTCACAGCCTCATAAAGCGGGAAACGTGCTAGCCAGGATGGAAAATTCGACCAATTCTCGCGATTGTAGTATATTCCAACACCTAGAGATGTCAATCCTATTTTCCAGATCATTTTACGCCTCAACTTCCAGGGAACTCTCTGGGTAATCGTTTCTAGGTATGTCAAGAAAAACTCATCGGGGTTAGAACCAGAGGCTCTACTTTGGATAAGCGAGAAGCCTCGAAGATTTGGATCAGTCCGGTTTCAATTTTTCTAAGCGGTTCCCAAATCTCCCTTGAGCCTGCAAATTGGGGTAAGCTGACTTGCATTTCAGAGCAAAGTTGCCACCAAAAAATATTTTCTTGTTCATATGATCCAATCCGCCTCGATTTTGCGCTTTTATAAATTAGTAAGAGCGATCATCAACAGCACCTTCAAGAAAACCGACCTTCCCAAGGCTTTGCTACCTGCGCCAGGGATAAAATCCGTCGTTTGTGAGGAAACAGAATGGATACCGTCTCACCCTCTGTTAAGAATTCCAAAATAGAATTGACTGACAAAAAAGAAATATGCAAGGCTCCCTCTAGCGAACAAGAAAGTGTCCTTCCTTCGCAAGTGCCCATGGAATCTTCTTCAATTACACAGCTTTTAGCCCAGTGGCAAAACGGCGATCAACAAGCTTTTGCAAGGCTGGCAAAACTTGTCGATGGAACCCTGCATAGACTGGCACGCCGCCACATGAGTTCGGAACGTTCTGGACATACCCTACAAGCGACCGCCCTTATCCATGAAGCATACCTGCGGCTCATGGGCAAGAATGTCAACTACCAGTCGCGCACCCATTTTTTCAGCATTGCGGCTGGGAAGATGCGCCAGATTCTCGTAGACCATGCCAGAGCACGACTCAGCGCCAAGCGTGGCGGGGGTATTGCGAAGCAATCCCTCGACGATCAAGAGATCAATCTTGCCTATTTGGCAGCAGAGATTCGCGATCCAGAATTGGTGGCCTTAGACGACGCTCTTGAACTGCTCTCCAAGTCATTACCCAACCACGCCAAGATTGTCGAGTTGCGTTACTTTGCTGGTCTCACCATCGAAGAAACAGCCGATGCCCTCGATCTCTCCATTGGCACTGTCAAACGATATTGGCGGTTTGCGATTGCATGGCTGAAGAAGCAGCTAGGAGAAAACCCAGAAAGCCCAGAAAGCCCAGACCACTGATTTTCCCATTGACACCCAGACATCTATCGATCCCCCTCCAATTCCGCATCACCACGCGTAGCGCCCAATGCAATTCTAAGTATCAAGCCATAAAAGTTGCCGAGGGGGTTTGGGAAGCAGTCTGTCCCCCAAGGGAGTCCAGAGGGCGGGGCTTGCCCCTGCTCTTTGGTGCCGTTCGCCATATTTATCGCACTCACATGTGGCTTGCACCCAAGCTAGCTACGCGATAGCATACCCTGTCAGAGGGCGCACATTAAGCGACTGAAACCCTAAAACAATCTTGTCTTTAGGAATCCCCGCAGCAACCAGTTCATCCGTAACACCATCCTCAATACCATCTCGCTGAATCCAAACTTTTCCATCAATAATTTGTACATGAGTAACACAACCATGTACTCGACGTATATCTTGCCAACCCACATCAAAAAGCATGAAATGATTGCGATCTCGATTCTAAGGTAGGGTGCCTCGCAGTTGTTGCTCTCGCTCGATGGCTTCAAAGAGGGATTGGAAGTTCCCTTCTCCAAAGCCACAAGCTTTGCCTTGACGTTCGATCAGTTCAAAAAAGAGGGTTGGTTCTTCAAAAAGAGGTTTGGTGAAGATCTGCAAAAGATGGTCGCCTGTCTCATCTTGGTCGACAAGAATATTCAGTTTTTGTAATTGTTTAGAATCAATGCTTTCAATCTTGAGATGGTCGTAGTAAGTATCGGGGGCATCGAGGAAAGCAACCCCTTTGTTGATGAGTTGTTCAACAGAATCAGCAATGTTGCGGGTACGCAGGGCAATGTGTTGCACCCCTGGCCCTCGGTGGGCATCGAGAAATTCTTGAATTTGTGAATTGGCAGAAAGTGGCGCATTCACAGGGATACGGATGTGTCGCGGCGGATCGTTGAGAACAAAACTTTTAAGTGCTGAACGCGCTGTACTGATCTCGAAGAAACGCTCAGGCTTCAAATCTAAAACCTTGTGAAACCATTTACAAACAGGATCGAAGTTTTCAAGCGCAACGTTTAGAACAATGTGATCGATGGTTTCAAATAGAGCCGAGGAATCACAGGTTTCAATCGCTGTGAAACCAGAGGGAAGTGTTGTGAACCCTGCAGGGAGAACTGGCAGTCCTTGGGTAAAACTGAGGGTGATTCCAGCAGGGGTGGCAATGCGCAAGGTTTCAGGAAAACGTTCGATTAAGCGAAAACGGGCAACTTTTTTCTTCAGTGCTTTCCAGTCATGAACGCCGATCCCTACTTCTCCGACACCTTGGGGATGATCGCGAAGAAATGCAGCCACTGGACTTTGCTCACTTAACCCCTCTGAAATCAGAAAAACTACACCACCGTTGGCGAGGGCAAAACTCTGGGTAGAAGCATCTACGTACTGACCGATGGCTTGAAAGCCAACACTCTCAAACCAATTTCGCCAGCGCTCTGCGTCGTAGACGTAAAGTTCGACCCAGGCAAAGCCAAGAAACATCTAGAGCACTCCTGGTTTTTGGGCCTGGAGCACACCGAACTTGATCAGCCCCCGCGCATAGCTACGGCGCATCAATTGCATGGCCAGAGCACCTTTGATCACTGTCGGCCCTTGGAGCAGCACGCGCCAGAGAACCGTTGGATCCAAGGCAGAATCGATCACCAAAGACCAAAATCGCGAGACCTGCTTCGACCAATCGACTGAGGAAACTTTTTCAAAGCCCTGTTCAGCCAGCAGTGCTTCGTAGCTTGGAATCGAAAGAATGTAGGGCAAGTAGTAGATCCGGTAGATCGCTTCGAGCCAACGCTTGTCCCGTTCGTCCAATTGACCATCCCGACAGCACCAAGTCACAAAGATCAACTTGCCCCCCGGTTTCAAGACCCGAAAGCACTGGCGCAGGAATTCGGCCTTGTCCGACATATGTTCGCCACTCTCTAAAGACCAGACAAGGTCGAACTGTTCGTCGGCGAAGGGCATGTCTAGGGCATCGCACACCTGAAAGCCTACGGTACTGGACAGACCTGCACTCTGAGCACGCGCCTGGGCACGGGCGCACTGGACGGGACTGAGGGTAATCCCCTCGACCGTGGCTCCGTAGCGTTGGGCGAGATAAAGGCTACTGCCGCCGATGCCACAGCCCGCATCGAGAATCGCCGTTGGCTGCTTCACATCCGCCCATTCCAACAGCTTTTCGATCAGATCGATCTGGGCAGTGCGGCGATCTTTATTGTCCTCGCCTTTTTCCCAGTAGCCGTGGTGCATGTGCTCACCCCAAACTTCCTCCCAAATGCCGGAGGAAATATCGTAGAACTGTGCGATTCCATTGTTGAGCACCGATCGATTGACCACATCCACCTCAGCACGTAAATGTCCATGTACCATCCCAGGGAGCGCCCCCCGTTTCCAACCCCCCCAGGGTAGTTGTATCGTCGAAGAGCACTTTGCCTGACTTAGTACTAAGTTGCACCCGAACGCAGCCAAGCAACGTATCGCGGCAAACAAAGCGTGGGCCATCGAGAGTAGGCGCCAACAGAGGAATCCCGCCTTCCGCAGCTACCGTCCCTGTCACAGCGATCCGATAGCGATCCGAAACGGCCTCGATCTGCCAGTGCCCCCAGGGTTCGACGGAGCAAGAAACCTGCGCCTCCCCTGGCATGAAGCGATAAAATTCGCCCCCGCAAGCAAAGCTGATCATCGCCACCGAATCGTACCACCAGAGCACCCCCCGCAGCCCACCCCCCGCCACCAAGGCCGCATCGGGATGGTTTTCAAAGCCATTCGCCTGCACCCAAAACCATTTGAGCGGAAAGGCACCCCCCCAATTTTTCTCGCTGTAGGCAGGTGCATTTTCAAACGTAAAGCGTTCACCGCGCCATTCGATCCAGCCCTCAGCAAGGCCGTGGATCATCAAAATTTGCCAACCCGGCTCAAAAACACTTAGGTATGAGAGCCAGCCCATGGTTGCCAAAGATCGATCAGCCCGTCCCCAGGTGTACACAGGCCGAATCTGATACTGCCAACGCACGATTTCTTGGGTTGTATCGTCGGCAAACACACCTTGATTGAGGGTGTCCGTGGCCTGATAGCCAGCGGAAACAGTTTCGAAAAAGCGCTCAGGGTTCACAAAATAACTTGGCTGCACCGGTTTTTGCCAGTGACCAAACGCCAACTGCCTCGGACTTCCCCAAAAGCCCTCGACATTGTCGATCAGGCTGTAACAGCGCCCATCACTAGGGCCGAGAACCTGTACAAAGCCGTTGCTGGTCGGTAATCCGCCCGCCGGATCGCCAATTGCATACATAAAAGCAAACGATTCGCTGCGCTCTGGCAGACTCACTCGGTAGTACCAGCCTTCAAAAAAGCGTCGGTGTTTCGACTGCAAAAGACCACCTGGCCAGTGGTATCCACAATGGGGAGTATCAAGGATCGCGCTGGGGAGAGACATAAACCGATCCAGGTTTGCTACATTTCTTCATGGTAGGAGATCTATGAAATGACTGATGGAAGATAGGAGCGAGACTGGCTTCCCATCGGTTCACTCGGAGAGAAAAATGAAAAGTCTCTTTTTAGGAATGTTGGTCGCTGGGCTGATGGGAGGATCTTCGATGGCTGTCAGTGCTGCGCCTTGCGAATCTGGCTCTGAGTTGGAAGTGAGAGCGGTTCTTGAAAAACAAGCAGTCGCCTGGAACCAAGGTGATGTCGAAACTTTTATGACCGGCTACGAGAATGCTGAGACGACGACCTTTGTCGGTTCCACAGTCACGAAAGGTTATAAACAAGTCCTAGAGCGCTACCGCCAACGCTACGCTTCTAAAGAGAAGATGGGTCAGTTGACCTTTTCGGATCTAGAAATCAAGCCCATGGGCTGCGACTACGCTTCGGCACTTGGACATTGGCAGTTGATCCGCAGCAAAGAAGCTGGTGGCAATGTCGGTGGTTTCTTTACGCTGCTCCTGCGCCGTACCGAAAGCGGCTGGAAAATCTTCTTAGACCATACAAGCTAAACCGCCTTCCCAAAGGGCGAGAACCACCAGAGAACGGAGAGAACCCATGACCAGTATCGATGCCTTTTTTGAAGCCTGCCTCGGCAAATGGTCCATCGAACGCACCTATCACTACCTCAATGCGGCTGAAGGAGAAATCGAGCGCTCCCACACCAACTACGACATTCGCCCACTTACAGAGGCCAATCGCCTGAAAGTGCTGAAGGACAATGAACGTCCCGAACCTGGCGATGTGAAATGCCATGGTTTCGCCCTTGCCTTCGATACCACCTCAGAACGTGGGGACAAAGTTGCCATGGAACTGAATATTCTGTTTGTACCCACCTCAGAAGTGGTGGGGGTGCTTGAAGGAGATTACCTACGTGATAAAGCCTACGAAGAAACACGTCCAATGGTGGCTCACTTTCGCTACGATCCACAGCGCGCTGAATTGCGGATGACAACCCGCTATACCCGAACTGTCTCTGTAGATGCGATTACCCTCGTCAACCCGCAGCTTCGACTAAGACAAATTCAAAATTTTCGCCGTCCTCAATTTGATGATCTTCCACTCAAAGAGCTAGAGCTAGTCGGCTTTGGTGTTGAGAAGAAAGTCGTATAAATTGCATTAAAACAATCGATAACTCGCTTTTCGAAAAAGGCTGCATTGTAAGCAGCCTTTTTCGTATCCAGCGCTAAGGATTTATTTGCGTGGAATTACTGAAGCGTTTACCCCGCGAGCCATTGTCGTTTGTTCCGTTCGAGAAAAGCTAATTTGAAGGTTCTATGAATTTTCAGCCCTTTACGACATAGAAAGAAGCCATAAGGGTAAAGTCAATAGATAACGTGAGATGTATCGATTCACGGTGCTGTCGGGAAGAAGATATTGACAAGCTTTGCAATTCAACCCACTTATTCACTTGAGTAGTGTATGGTAAGTCTTTCTGAAAATTCTGTCCGTCCTCTCGATGGTCATCCGCTCGCAGCCCAGTTTGACGTTCTGAGTCGCCAACGTTTTAGCGGTCGTCTCGATATTCAAGCCACCAATAGTTCGAGACCCTGGAGTGTCTTTTTCTGTTTAGGTCGGATTTTTTATACCACTGGTGGGACGCAAGGCTTACGGCGGTGGCACAGGCAATTTTCGCAGCACTGTCCGACGCTTGAACCAGCGAAACTCAAGCCGATCATCAGTCAGCTGGTCAGCACCAGTGAGTGCTGGGAGTACCAACTGTTGCTCCTGTTGATCGAGCGCGAGGCGATCACGGGGGATCAAGCCTTCGCCTTCATTCGCTCCATGATCGACGAAGTGATGCTCGATATTGCCCAGGGCGGAAAGCTAGCCTGCCGCCTGCACCGCAGCAGCATTCTCGAGCCCAGTCTGTTAGTGATCAGTACTGAACAAGTCCTACAAAATCTTCATCGATCTTTGCAATTGTGGCGGGCAACGGGTTTACAGGGACATGGACTGAATATGGCTCCTGTGATCCGCAAACCCGAAAGCCTACAACAGCGGCTTCCTGAGTTGATTTACCGCACCATGGCCACGTGGCTCGATGGCAAGCGCACCCTCCGCGATCTTGCCGTTTCGATGAAGCAGAACGTATTTTCCCTGACCCGCTCGTTATCTCCATACATCAAAGAGGGAATCATCGAACTAGTCGAAGTTCTCGATCTGCCTGCCTCGGCTCCTCCCAAGTCGCCTCCATCAGCCACCAGTTTGAACAAACCGAAAGCACCACTCGTTGCCTGCGTGGACGATAGCCCTCAAGTTTGTCAAATTATGGAAAGCATTTTGAAGGAAGCAGGCTATCAGTTCGTCGCCTTTCAAGATCCGCTCCGGGCTATGGTTTCGTTGCTGCAAGCCAAACCTGACATGATTTTCTTGGATCTGGTGATGCCAAACACCAGCGGCTACGAAATCTGTTCACGGTTGCGCAAGACAGCAGCCTTCCAGCGCGTTCCGATCGTGATTTTGACGGGAAATGACGGAATCATCGACCGCGTGCGTGCCAAAGTTGTCGGATCGTCGGATTTCATGGGTAAACCGATCGTCGCTGAATCGGTGTTGGCCATGGCTCAAAAGCATCTGCCAACGCGCACTCCACTCCAAACACACAGGTGATGAGTCCATGAGCACAGTACTCGTTGTTGAAGATACCTTGACGGAAATGGAAGTCATCGTCGGCTGCCTCCGCCAGGGAGGACTCCACGTCATCACAGCGAAAAGCAGCGAAGAAGCCCGTATCAAGATCGACGAGCAGCGCCCCGATGCGATCGTTCTCGATGTTGTTCTACCCGGTCGCAGCGGTTTTGAGTTCTGTCGCGCCCTTAAGGCACAAGCAGAGACTAGCAAAATTCCTGTCGTCCTCTGTTCGACCAAAGGAAGCGATATGGATCGCTTCTGGGGCATGAAGCAAGGAGCAGATGCCTACTTGCCAAAGCCCGTAGACCAGGACGAACTGGTGCGCACGATCAAACTGCTCCTTCGCGCCTGAGGAAAGACGATGGCCATCAAGCGTCCGCTGATTTCCCCACCATTAGAGCTCAAAGAGCAATTTTTGGCCTTTGCCCTAGACGATCAAAGTCGTGGCTTGGTTGCCATTCATCAGGTCGTTGAAGTGCTCTCTGTGCCAAGTTTTGAGATCATTTCACTGCCTCAGATGAGTGAATGCATCGTCGGTGTCTACAACTGGCGCGGCGAGATCCTCTGGATGGTAGACCTCAGTGAATTTTTGGGCTATCCACAGACTCCTACTGCGCGCCAAATGGTCGCGATCGTCGTTCATGTGGAAGGACTTCACATGGGCTGGATCGTCTCTAAGGTGGAAGACACCGTCTGGCATCCGCGCAACGCGATTCAACCAGCGCCACCGATGGCCTTTGCGCCAGAAATCGAACCTTACCTGCGCGGCTATCTGCTGCAGCCCAATGGGGACACTTCTCTCATTCTTGATGCGGCTGCAATCCTGCGGGCACCCCTTTGGCAAACCCCCTGTTAATACTCACGTACGTACTTTGAGGCTCAACGATGACTGCAACCTATCCAAGCAAAAAACGCAATGGAGCCAGCGAGTCTAGCGGCTCCCCGGAATCCATCAAGCAGATCGCTGATTCAGCGCTGATGCTGCGCACTCAGCTTGAGGGCGACAACGCGGTAGCGACAGAGACAGTGCTCAAAACCCTCAAGCGTATCGAGGGTCTAGCTTCCACGCTCTCTGCAAATGCGGTTCAAGAAGCAGCCCAAAGTTCGGGTGAAGCCTTCAAAGCAGAGAGTGATCGCCTGTTTGCGCTGATTGCCAATATTCGCAGCTCGTTGAGCCTCGAAGCTATTTTTACGACTGCTGTCGAAGAAGTCCGGGAGATGATGGCAGCCGATCGGGCAATCATCTACAAGTTCGACGCTGAATTTAACGGCATTGTGGTCGCCGAATCTATTATCCCTGGCTACACTGTCTCCTTGGGTATGCCGATTATCGACACTTGTTTTCGAGAATCAAAAGCAGCCCAGTACGCATCCAACCGTATTTTTGCGGCAGACGATATTTACAAAGCGGGTTTAACGCCCTGCCACATCCAACTTCTAGAGCGCTTCCAGATCAAAGCCAACTTGGTCGTGCCGATTCTGATTAGCGGAAAAGTCTGGGGTCTCTTTATTCTCCACCAATGCTCTAGCACACGTCATTGGGAAGAATTAGAAATCAACTTGCTTTACCAGATTGCGGCACAACTTACCGCCGCTATCCAACAGGCTGAATCTTTCATCACAGTTCAGGCCAAAGCCAAGCGTGATCGGGAACAAATGATCGCCATCATAGGTGGTATTCGGCAGTCTCTCGATCTTGATGTCATCTTCAAATCAACAGTCAACGGCACACGGCAACTGCTCGAAGCTGATCGCGTCGTCATTTATAAGTTTGATGAGAACTTTGACGGCCTTGTGGTCGCCGAATCCATGATTCCAGGTTGGACAGCCTCTCTCGGTGTACCGATTAGCGATACTTGTTTCCGAGAATCAAAAGCAGCCCTGTACGCAGCTAACCGCATTGTTGCGACTGACGACATTTACAAAGCTGGCTTAACTCCTTGCCACATCCAACTACTGGAGCGCTTCCAGGTTAAATCCAACTTAGTCGTGCCAATTTTGCAAGGTAAGCAAGTTTGGGGATTATTGATCGTGCATCAATGCTCCTACATTCGCCACTGGGAAGAGACAGAAACCAGCGAGATGTACCGGATTGCGCAACAACTCTCGGTTGCCCTACAACAGGTAGAGCTGTTTGCCGAAGCAGAGCGCTTAACACAAGTTGAAAAAGATAGGTCGATTCT
>JACMLN010000108.1 GCA_014379585.1 Gloeobacterales cyanobacterium ES-bin-313
CGACAGCCAACGCTGTTGGCTTCGGTTCGCAGTGGTTTAACGCCAGTGGGACGAACAATTACGCAGCCTTAAATGGCAGCCCAACCAGTCTGGCTCTTTCCATGGGTCAACCTGGAGCCATTATCAATGGGGGTGCGTTAAGTGTTGGGCCAGGCCAGCAACTGTCTTTGATCGGCGGCACGGTCATTAGTACTGGCGTACTCAGTGGTGGTCAAGTCAATGTTGCTGCTGTGCCTGGTGAACGCTATGTGCGCCTTGGCCAACCAGGAAACGTGTTGAGCATCGAAGTCCCAGTCAGTGGTGGCAATCTGCCAACTAATTGGAACTTACCGATTCTTTCGTTGCCCGAACTTTTGGCTGGTGGCAGTAACAGTCAACTGGTGGTGAGGAGTGACGGTACGGTGCGCCTCGCTGGAACGGCTTCGAGTATCCAACCTGGCGATGTCGTTGTGACGAATGCGATTTCCCTCGCTGCCGTTTCGACCCAATCCCTGATCAGTGCCACTGGGGATGTTACTTTTGGCAACTACACTGGCGTTTCCCTCAAAGTCGAAGCCCAAGGGAGCATCACTGGCGGCAACGTTACGATCACAGGCAATCAGACAGCCACCAATCTAGGGGGAGCGAATCCCGGTGACCCCGATGTGGCCATTTTGATCAGCGATCCGGCGCTGATTCTACGGGCAGGGGTGGCCACCCTCCTGAATGACGTGAACACCATCCCACCAGGAAATATAACGACGACCCCTGGTGGAAACTTTAGTGCTTCAACGACAGCAACCAATCCCGGCAATATTTCCGTTGGAAATATTGCGGCGAGGAACGTTGCTGGTGCACCATTTGGCGGTCTGCGAGTCATCCTCAGTGCCCCTGGCAATATCACGACCCAGCAGATCGACGCTTTTCAAGGACAGATCGACATCACGAGCGCCAATGGCTCGATCACCACAGGAAACCTCAGTACCTCTGCCAATGGTGTCGGACTGAACGGAGGAAATATTACCCTCTCCGCCCTGAATGGCAATATTACAAGCCTCTTAATCAATACTGGAACCAACAATGTTGGCAATCCAAACGGTGGAAGCAGCACAGCAGGCAATGCGGGTAACGTCCTCATTACAGCCGGAAACAATATTACAACTTCTAGCATCAGTACCAATTCAGTCGGCAATAGTAGCAACACTGGCAATGCAGGCAACATTACGATATCGAGCAGCAACGGCAATATTATTACTGACTCTCTCGACGCGAGTACGAACGCCTTCCGGTCTTTCACAACACCTGCTATTAGTGCCGGGAATGGTGGAACGATCACTCTGAATGCGACTGTTGGCAATATCGATGTCAGCACAGTCAGTACAACAGCCTTTAGTGCAGATAGTCTGACGGGAAATGGTGGCAATGTCGTGCTTACTGCTACAGCAGGAAACGTCACTCTGAATGCACCCGTTATTATTCTCGCTCCAATCAATACAGACAGTCTGATCAATACGGGCACTAATTTTGGAGCGGCGGGTAATGTCACCATCACCGCAGGCAATCGCACGAACTTAAACGGCAATATTACGGCTAGCTCACTTGACACAACTCGCAATATTACTGGTGGAGCAGTTGTCTTCAATGGCAATGTCAGTGCCACTTCTGGGAACATTGTCGTAGACACAAGTGGAAGTGGAGGTGGCAATAGTACTGGTACAGCAGTTGGTGGCAATATTGTCTTTAACAGTGGTATTGATGGAGCTGCAACGGGTACAAATTTAATTTTGAGTTCAGGTAGCGGCAATATTACGCTTAATGGCGCAGTCGGAAATACAGTCGCCCTCAACAATTTAGGGATCAACAGTGTAGGCACAACAAATATAAATAGCTCGATCAACGTCGGTGGTTTGACAACCGATGCAGGTGGCACGACTCGGCTTAATGGCAATATCACTTCGAGTACGGATCAAACCTATAACGATGCTGCCTTCCTCGATCAAGATTTGACCCTTCGTGGTACTGCGGGCAATATCACTTTTAACGGATCTGTGACCACTACTGCTGGTGTAGATGCAACAGTTGATTCGCAGAGTCAACTTGCGATTAACCAGAGTTTTACGATTGCCGACAGTTCTGTGTTGTTGTCCTCTGCTTTATTAGCTACTGGTAATGCAGGAAATATCAATGTTGGGACTGGGAATCTCACAATTGCCACCAATGCATTGAACTTGGGAGCCGCCATCGCTGGCTCCGGCACCCTATCGATTAGACCGCTCAACCCAGCCACCTCCATTGGCATTGCTGGAGCAGCGGGTACGTTGCAGTTACCCAATGGAACACTTAGTCTTCTGCAAAACGGTTTCACCTCGATTACTTTTGGCAGTCCCAATCAGACAGGCAATCTAGCGATTGGTGCGGTGACTTTCCAAGACCCCGTTATCTTCCAGGCACCGGGGGGCAGTGTGAACGTCAACGGCGTTCTACGCGGCATCGACAATGCTTCTTTCAACTTTATTAGTTCCAATGCCACGACTATTCTGGCTGCCGATGTGATCACAGCAGGGGCACCGATCACCTTTGGAAACAATGTTCAACTGGCTCCGACTAACTTGCAGACAATTACAGTCGATTCTACGGATGGGGGAAATGTTTCGACGGGTGCGACAATTAACTTCGCCCAAAATATTACTGGCTCCAGTTTTGGAAACCAAAGTTTGGTGGTCAATGCTGGCACCAGTGCAGCGCTCTTTGGTGGTCTAATTGGTTCAACAGTTCCCCTCAACAACCTCACGATTTCTAGTGGTGCTGCACTTACACAAGCGGCAGCCTGGAATATTCGCGGAAATACCTCCCTAGTGGTGGGAACTGCGAATGACATTACCCTTGGCGCTGCGAACGACTTTAATAGCGTATTTATTTCCACTGGCAACAATGCAGTCTTAACTGATATCAACAACCTTGCCCTCGGAAACATTACTCTGGGTGGCAATCTTACGGTGAACGCTGGCGGCGTTATTTCTCAGGCCATCATTGCTTCAACGGTTCCAATTCCAACCCGGATCGTCGTTGGTGGCAATGCTGCTTTCACCACAACTTTAGGAAATACGGGCAATGTTGCTGTTACCAATAGTACGGCAACGGTGATCGGCAACTCGGTGATCGGTGGTGACTTCATCCTCAATTCGATAGGAAATAGCTCGCAAGCCCCTGGAACGACTTTGGCTGTCGCTGGTAACTTGAATGTCACTAGTGGTGGCACAAATACCCTCACGAATAGCACCGTCGGCAATCTCACCCTGGCGAATGGGGATGTGATTATCAGCCAGGTTGGTTTGATCACCCTCGCGCCCACAGCTTTCGCTGGAAACGTCACTGTCAATAGCTTGGCCAGTGGCCAGCAATTTAATGGTGTATTTGGTGGAACAGCCATTGCGCTTACAAGTGCTACCAATAGTTTCGGTGGCACGTTGAGCTTGAACACCGCCAATGCTGGTATTTCAAATGTGACTGCGACTCCAGGTATTACGCAAAGTGGGGCTTTGAGTGTTCCTGGCCTAGCGACTTTCAATGCCACCCAAGTTGGCAATATCACCCTCTTAAGCCCGACAAATAGTTTTAATTCCTTAGCATTTATTGGTAATGCTGTTTCAATTACACAACAAAATGCCATCGCCCTTTTGACCTCCTCGGCAACAGGAAATCTGCTCCTGCAATCAGGCAACGGTGCGATTACACAGATAGGTGCCTTGACGGTTGGCGGAACTTCCCAATTCACAGGGACAACCATTGCCTTAGGCAATACGACAAATCTTCTGGCGGATGCTGTCAGCTTGAATAGCGTTGGGAACGCAACACTCGTTAATAGCAGTACGACTGTGCTTGGCACTTCTGTAGTCGGTGGCGACTTGAATGTTACTGCCAACGGCAACCTGACCCAAACAGGTACCTTGAGTGTCCTAGGGACAGCAAATCTTGATGCTGGAACCAATACCTTCACAGGCAATGCTGGGTTTGTCGGTGGTAACTTATCAGTCCAAGCAGGTACAACTAATCTGAATGCACCGATCAGTGGCAACAATACAACGATCACAAATAGCGGATTACTGACGATTGCTTCGACAGCAACGAGCAGTAACACGGGCAACTTTATCCAAAATGGAGCGGGGAATGTCAGCACAGCTGGAACTTTGACTGCAGACAGTGTGCAGTTTAACAGTCCAGTCTTCTTAACCGGAACGCAGAGTATCACTGCCAACAATGGTCAGGTGAGCTTTGCTGGCAGTGTGGATGGTGGCCAAGAGCTGACCATTAATGCAAACACATTAACCATTTCGGGAACGGTCGGTGCCACTACACCCTTAACGAATCTAACGATTGCGACGGCTAACGCGATTACTCAAGCTGCCCCCTGGCGAGTGGCAGGAACGACAGCTTTGAATGCTGGCACTAGCGACATACTGCTTGGCAATGCGGCGAATGATTTTGGCACAGTCAGTATCGCCAATGCCAATAATGTCACTCTTGTTGACCTCAATGCCTTGAATTTCGGCAATGTTAATGTCAACAGTAATTTGAGTACGACCGCTGGCACAATGACCCAAACCTTAGGGTCAGGTCTAACAGTTATTGGCGATGCATCCTTCACAACCACGCAAGCCAATACTGGAAATGTTGCCTTCACGAATAGCTCTAATACTGGTACTGCTCTGGGCAACTCGGTCATCGGTGGCGATTTCAGTCTGGCATCCGCTGGCAATGTTACCCAAGCCCCTGGTAGCACCCTTCAAGTAGCAGGCAATGTCTCAGTGAATGCACAAGGCACAGCCACTCTGACAAATCCTGGCAATTTACTGACAGAAACAACTTTCGCAAATGGCGACGTGATTATTAACCGGGTCGGCCCCATCATCCTGCCCAGTCGCGTTGTGAATGGCAACTTTACTGTGAATAGTTTGGCCAGTGGTCAGCAGTTCAACAGTGTTTTTACAGGCAGTGCCATACAACTGACCAATGCCACGAATAGCATTGGCCGTACCCTGAGCCTGAACACAGCGAACGCAGGGATTGCTTTAGCTACAGGTACGCCAGAAATTACCCAGAGTGGAATCCAATCGGTCAGTGGGCTGGCATTTTTCAACGCATCTTCTGTCGGAAATATTAATGTTTCCACCTCGACAAATCAGTTTGGCAGCCTCGGATTTACGGGAAATAATGTTTCTCTCGGCCAACAAAATCAAGTCGTCTTAGTGGCCTCTAGCGCTGCGAGCAACCTGGTATTGCTCAGTGAATCATCGATTACTCAAACTGGCTCACTCTCAATTGCTGGGACTTCGACAATTGGAGGAGGAGCTGTAGTTCTTACGAATCCTGAAAACCTCTTCACTGGCTCAATTGCCCTTGGCTCTCTCACGGATGCCACACTCTTCAACAACACCGATACACAAATCAGCCTCGCAGTTGTTCAGGGCAACCTTGCAGTGACATCGGCTGGAAACCTGGCTCTACCTGTGGGCGGCAATCTCTCGATTGTTTCTGGGGGTCTCCTCTTCCAGAACGGCGAAGTCTTTGTGGGCAGCACCTTACTACTAAATGCGGGTGCCAACCCAGTCACAGTCGATGGCATCATTACTTCCGGTGACCTTTCGATTGTTGGTGGAGCCATTAACCTGAATGCACCACTCCAGACACTGATCGGCGATGCAATATTTAGTAATAGTGGCGTACTGACCATCGCCTCAACAGCCCCACTGAATATTGCAGGAACCTTCCAACAGAATGGCAATGGCTCAGTCAATACAGCTGGATCGATTACAGCAAGTAGCATTCAATTCAATAGTCCAGTTTTCTTGAGCGGTTCTGAAAGTTTTACAGCAACCAACGGATCAGTAACCCTAAATAGCACCATCGATGGGCTTCAAGATCTGAGCATTACAGCCAGCAATATTTCATTCTTGGGAGCAGTGGGAAGCAACACAGCACTCGGCAACTTGAATCTCAACAGTTCCGGAGCAACAATTTTCAATAATACTGTCAATGCTGGCAACCTCACCACCGACTCGGATGGCTCAACGCGACTTGCTGGAAATGTGGTGACGGACGGCAATCAAACCTACGGCGATGGGGTGATTCTGGACAACAGCATCGTCTTGAGCGGCAGTGATATTACTTTTAACAGTAGTTTGAACGGCAATGCAGGGAATACAAGCCTGACAGTTAGCGCTGTTAACGCAACCTTCAATGGTTTAGTGGGGAACATTACAGACCTTGGCAGCCTGAATATCAACGGCACCGGAACAACGATTTTCAATAACACGATCAGTGCGGGCAACCTCACCACTGACGCGGCTGGTTCGACACTGATTGCTGGAAATATTTCAACAAGTGGAAATCAGAACTATGGGGACGTAGCTACCCTCGGCAATAGCGTCACACTCATAGGCGAAAACATTACTTTCGGCCAAACCCTCGATAGCAACGGCACACTCCAGAACTTCACAGGTAATGCTGGTAATATTGCTTTTAATGGAGCGGTGGGAGGCACCAGCCCTCTAGGTAATCTGACGCTCACAAGTTCTGGATCGACGACGTTCTTCAGCACTGTCAATGCAACTGCCCTAAACGCAAGCGGCACGACCCAAGTCTTCAACAATGTCACCACCAGCGGCAACCAGACCTTCAATGACAGTCTGATCTTGTTGAATCCACTTACCTTGAATAGTGGTGCGAATATTACCTTCAATGCCACAGTTAGTGTTGGGAACACGCCCGTTAGTTTAAATGCAACAGCAGCCAACGCTATCGCTATCAATAACTCGGTTAATGCCAACGGTGTCAACTTCACAGCGGCCAGTTTGAGCAGTTCCGCATCAGGAATTATCAATGCTGCAGCAGGAAATAGCACTTTGGTCGCCGATAGTGTTGCCTTTGCCGCACCTGTGACTGGTTCTGGATTCTTGGCTATTCAGCCAAGAGATTCAGCGAGTTCAATCGGAATCGGTGGTGCAGATGGAACGCTTCAACTCTCCACTGCAACTATCGAGCAGTTCACCAATAGTTTCCAGGGAATTACCATTGGTAGCACTAATCAGAGTGGAAATATTACGGTGAACACCGTCACTTTCCTCGACCCAATCACACTGCAAACTCCGAATGGTAGCCTATTCATCAACGGTCAATTAAATGGTTTAGACAATGCTTCGATTGACTTGATCAGCTCTGACAATACAACGGTTCTGAACGCCAATATTGTCACAGCCGGCAACCCGATTTTCTTCCGGGATAGTGTGCGGCTCGGTACTTCCGTGCTTCTCGATACAACCAATGGCGGCAATGCGAACCAAGTTGGCAATATTACTTTCTTCAGCACTCTTGATGCGACAAATGCTGGCATTCAAGGACTAACTTTACGTACGGGTGGAGGGGATCAAACCTTCACTGGAGCCGTTGGTTCCCAGCAAGCCCTCGGCAACCTGACCATTTCCAGTGCAGCAAATGTGATTTTCAGTAGTTTTTTGCAGGCCGGAAATATTCTGCAATCTAGCGGCTCCAGTCTCACCAGCTTCAATGGTTCAGTGAATGCAACTAGTTTGAATCTCACAGGTACAGGTTTCGCATTGAATGCCCCTGTCTTGACCAGCGGCAGCGTAACAATTGCCAATAGTGGCGCTTTGAATATCAATAGTTCTTCTGCACTCTCAGTAGGCGGCGCATTTGCTCAGACCGGGAATGGAGTCACAAATTTAAGCGGAAATATTTCAACGGTTAATAGTAGCATAAGTTTCAATGGCTCAGTACTGGTGAGCGCTCCTTCGACGTTGCGTACTAACAATAGTAATGTCTTCTTCGGAAATACCCTGAATGGCAATAACCTCTTGCCGCTTACCCCTTCTGGCAATCCAATTCCAGGAGTGGTACCGAATAGCAGTTTGACCATTTTGGCAGGCCAAGGCAACGTTACTTTCAGCAATACTGTGGGTGCTTCTTCTAGTAGCACTACCGGAAACAATGTGCCTGTTGCCACTTTCGGTGGCTCGCTTACCAGCCTTCAAGTAAGCTCTGGTAACATTAATGCAAACAATGTGAATGCTGGTCTAATAACCTTTACTGCTGCTGAAAATATTTCGACAGGAAATCTGGCGACAGGTGGTGGAGGGATCAATCTCAGTGCAGCAACAATTTCCACAGGTGCCTTAGATAGTAGTGCCTTGTCCCCGGCAACTGGAAACGCAGGTAATATTACCCTCAGTGGCAATCAGATTGTTGTTAATACTATCAACGCTCAAAGTGCAAATGGCAGGGGTGGTACCGTCGATATTACGAGTCAGACAACCTTCCGGGCAGTAGGTAGTTTCAATGATCTGAATAATCGACAGGTGAGTATCTCGACAGCCAGTGGCAGTGGTGGTGCACCAATTACGATTCGCCATTTAGGCGGTGTGTTCACGGTCGGCAATGCTGCGACCAATGGGACAGCCGCCTCAATTTCCAGTCGCGCAACCAATAGTATCGATCCAGTACGCAGTTTCCCCGGCAGTTTCACTCAGGATGATATACGGATCATCACGACTGACCAAAATATTGTCGCTATTCCAACGCCTGAAAAGATTCCAACCCCAATATTCATCAGTCCAACTAGTTTAGGAACGATTGATACAGGCAATGTATTGCCGAAACCAGCCAATATAGAACAGTCTCGTACCGCCGAATTCGTCAACTACTTCGGTCCTAGCCTGCCTGATAACAAGCTATCTACTGCTGAAATTCAGAGTATTCTGCGCAGACTCGCCCGCGAGACCGGCAAGAAGCCCGCTATTCTCTACATTGATGCCTTTGCCAAGCGCACAGAATTGGTGCTAGTCACACCAGATGGGGAACCGATTTTGCGGATCGTTCCCGATGCACCTCGTGAAGCGGTACTTGCAAAAGTCCGAGAGTTCCGCAATGAAGTCCTTGCTCCTAACAAGCGCAATTCCAATAGTTTCTTGGCTGCTTCTCGCCAGTTGTATCAATGGCTGATTACCCCCGTCGAAGGAGATCTGCGCGAACAGAAGATCGATACTTTAGTCTTCTCCCTTGATCGTGGTCTACGTCATGTTCCACTAGCAGCGCTCAACGACGGCAAGCAGTATTTAGTCGAGAAGTATGGTCTCAGCCTGATTCCAAGCATTAATTTGGTCGATACCCGCTATGGAGATGTCAAAAAAGCGCAGGTATTGGCCATGGGCGCATCGAGCTTTGACGACGACAATCCGCTTCCAGCAGTTCCTCTTGAACTGAGTGCTGTGGTTAGGGAAGTAGGTGGTGGCCGCTTCTTCTTGAACAAAGAATTTACCCTCGCCAATCTCAAGTCCCAACGCCTCGAAAAGCCGTTCGGAATTATTCACCTCGCCACCCACGCCGACTTCAATCCTGGCCCTGCCAGCGCTTCGTTCATTAAGCTCTCCGATACCCGACTTGGACTTGATCGACGCGAACTCCAGGCACTGCGTTGGAACGATCCACCTGTCGAATTGCTCGTGCTCAGTGCCTGTCGCACAGCGATTGGTGACGAGAATGCCGAACTCGGTTTTGCTGGACTGGCAGTGGGGGCTGGGGTGAAGACGGCGATTGCAAGCCTATGGTACGCCAGCGATGAAGGCACCCTTGCTTTGATGACTGGTTTTTACGAACAGCTCAAAAATGCCCCGATCAAAGCAGAGGCCCTGCGTGCAGCGCAGATCGACATGATCCTTGGGCGGGTTCGCATCGAGAAAGGCCAACTGATCACGCCCCAGTTAAAGACAGCGCTTCCCGACGAGCTTAAAAATCTAGGCAATGTCATCCTCACTCACCCCTACTACTGGTCAGGCTTCACGATGATCGGTAGCCCCTGGTAAGGTCACTATGCAAACAAAAGCGATGGCAAAACGAACCTTTTTGATCCTGGGATGGATGCTGGCAACTGGCTTGGCAAGTTCTGCGGCGATGGCACAAACCGTTCTGCCTGGGAGTCCTCAGCAACCTGATCCAAACCGCGACCGCTTTCCACAGCAAGTACCCCTTCCCCAACCCCTTCCCAAGACCGACAAGCCCGTCTTGCCAGATCAGGCACCACCATCAACCACCTCTCCAACACAAAGTATTACGATCCGCAGTATCAGCGTCACAGGCAACACTCTTTTCTCTAAGGATCAGATCAACAAGATCACCCAGCCTTTGATCGGCCAAAGCCTGAACCGCGATGAAATACTCAGTAAAATTGTCGCCCCAATCACCAAGCTCTACCTCGAACAGGGCTACTTGACTTCGCGGGCCGAACTGGTCTCTTCTGAAAATGGTGACCTGCGGATTGTCATCCTCGAAGGCAGTCTTTCGCGCATTGATGTTGAAGGCGCAGATCGGCTCAATCCAGACTACATTCGCGACCGGATTAAACTCGGTGTCACCACGCCACTCAATGCCGCCAAGCTGGAAGAGCAACTACGCCTACTGCGCGCAGATCCACTCTTAGACAATATTGAGGCGAGTCTGCGTCGAGGCACAGAGGCAGCGCAAAGTATCTTAATTGTGCGCATTCAAGAGGCCAAAAATTTGCAGGTTGGCCTTTCTTTTGACAACTATTCTCCTCCCTCAGTCGGCTCAGAACGTGGTAGCGCCTTTGTGCGCTATCGCAACTTGACAGGCATTGGCGATGAAATTACAGCTGCCTACAGTGTTTCAACTGGAGCCTCCAACGTCTATGACCTGATCTATAGAGCGCCTCTCAATCCAATGAATGGGACTTTCCAGTTGCGGATTTTGCCAAATACCTTCAAAGTCACTGACTCAAACTTTTCCGCTTTTGGTATTCGTGGCAATTCAGAACTCTACGAAGTCAGTCTGCGCCAACCGCTCCTGCGAACTCTCACCGAGGAATTTGCACTTTCGATTGCTTTCGCCATTCAAAATGGTCAGACTTTTCTCTTCAATAACATCCCAACAGCCTTCGGGATTGGCCCAAGCGCCGATGGCTTGACCCGCACCAATATCTTCAAGTTTGGCCAGGACTACCTCAGTCGCGATGAAGGTGGAGCATGGTCTTTGCGTTCTCAGTTTGCTTTAGGAGTGGGAACGCTCAACTCCACGCTCAATCAAGATCCCGTACCTGATGGACGCTTTTTCAGTTGGTTGGGGCAGATTCAGCGTCTTCAACTGCTTAGTAACGGTGCGCTATTGCTCTTCCAAGCAGATGCGCAATTCTCCTTCGATCCCCTCCTTGCCTCCCAACAATTCGTGATTGGTGGTGGGCAATCCATCCGTGGTTTCCGCCAAAATGCCCGCCAAGGAGACAACGGTTTTCGTGCAACACTAGAAGCCCGTTTCCCCCTTGCCCGCAACGAGTCCGGTGTCC
Organism: Gloeobacterales cyanobacterium ES-bin-313; assembly: GCA_014379585.1. Lineage (GTDB taxonomy): Bacteria > Cyanobacteriota > Cyanobacteriia > Gloeobacterales > Gloeobacteraceae > JACMLN01. The sequence continues at coordinate 11,348 of JACMLN010000108.1, forward strand.
CGATCCTCCAAATTGCGCCTTTTGTCGAAGGGGGCGGCATCTGGAATGTAAATGGCAATCCGAATATTTTGCCCGATCAACGCTATTTGGTCGGTGCGGGTCTTGGCCTCTTGTGGGAGCCGATTAAGCGGTTCAATATCCGCCTTGACTACGGCGTTCCATTGATTAACCTGGCAGACCGGGGCAGCAATTTGCAGGACAATGGCTTCTACTTCAGCTTGAATTACCAGCCTTAATTCCCAGATTCCGACAGGTAGATGTCGCAGTCAGAATCGAAAGTAAGTCTCAGAAACTTCACGCTTGCACGGGTCGAGGTAGGAAGGGCGACATCCTTCTAATTTGGCGTAGACCCTGACTCTGCTTTGGGGAGCAAGTCTTTGAACTGGTAACTGTAATAGAAGTACCGAGATTCATCGAAGGGTTGCAACACCCAACCTTGGGCAAGCACCTTGGGAACAAAGCCCAAAAATTCTTTAAGCACTTCTTTGACCCCTGCATCCAACTCGGAGCGGCGCTTTTCGAGATCCTCCCGCTCAGCGCGTTTCGTTGGGCCAATTGCTTTTTTGGACTGCTCGACAATGCTTTCAAGTTCTTCTTGGGATTCGTCAATTTTGTCCAGCAACGCCCGTGAAGCCCGTTGCGCTTCACGCTCAGTCGGTACCAAAATCTCGCCTTGGAGAGGAGTTTTTACTCTGATGCCACCGCTACTACATCCGGCCAAGAGCAGGAGTAAAGCCAAAAAGAAAGGCTGGAGTTTCATTTTCGTTTCACAAACTCTCAGGATCCTATCAGAAAGGCGTTCGATATTGCCCAAAATAAACCATCAACGAAGAGTGTGCTAAACACTGCTCCAGCAAATGCCCACATGTGCGCTTCTCTCGTACGCGTCGCCCAGACCGTAATTCCAAGCAAGAGCAGGCAGGTTCCCATGGCCAATAGAATACCTGTCAGTGTGTGCATTTGTGCTAGCGCCCCAGGCATGACCTGCGCCATCGAAATACCGCTATCTTCAGCGTTCATCATCCGCTCCCACCAAGGCATCAAGCCAGTGCCCATGCAGTAAAAGTCGGTTAAGCAGGTGCCAAGCAAAGATCCTAAGAAAAATAGGCTTCCAATCCGGAAGTACCCAAAACACAAGGCTGCCACAGCAATGGGCAAAGGAATCGCCTCAATCGCCAAGTGCAACATCGGTTGCGTCCGCAACCAGCCCCAATACAATCCGCCAGCCCACCAACTCAGGGTGAAACCGAAAAGTAAATCTCCAGCCAACTGATACTTTGGCTTCTGCCACAGCCAGATGCTCAATAGCAACCAGCCAATGGTCATTAACAAACTGATATCCGGAGCAACCCGTACCAGTGGTGCTTGCAAAAAGACAGGAATAGAGACTAAAAAACTTGCCCCCGCAAACATTTGCCAGTGGGCTTCTTTTAAATAGGGACGTTCGGACAAAAATGCGGTCGAGATCACGAGCTTAAAAAATGAGGTTTATTCTTTACTCAGCTTAACATTAACATGTTTTTCTTGATGTGTGTCGTCCGGCACACATCAAGAACTGTCCGGCACAGGGGTTGCAAGTCACCATTGGTTTCAGACTTTTTACACTGGTCATGGGGACAAGTTACAGCTTTGGGCAAGCCGCAGAGCAGGTGGTCGCCACCTATCTTCAAAGTCGGGGAGGAAAGATTTTAACCAGGCGTTGGCTCTGCAAAGTCGGCGAAATTGATCTGATCGCCGATTTAGGTGGCGAACTGCACTTTGTCGAAGTGAAAGGACGCAGTGGCAAAAATTGGGACAGCGGCGGACTAGAGGCGGTCGGCATCACCAAGCAAAGAAAGCTCTGTCGGGCGGCTCAGGTGTTTTTGCAAGCGCATCCGGAGTACCAATCAGCAGCGTGCCACTTCGATGTCGCCCTAGTCTGCAAGAAACCACTGCAGTTACAGCTCTACCTCGAAGATGCTTTTGGTTGTCTCTAGCGGGGCTTTTGGTCTTGATCGCCCATCGCCCGCGCACCGGAGAAAACCATGACCAGCCCACCGATCACGATAATGAGAGCGAGCACCACCATGACTGCGTTCATCCAAAACATCGATTGCCCTTCCACATGCCCTCAGTATAGTCATTGGGAAAATGCTATGAGACATGCACCCTGCTATACATTGTGCGGCGCAGTATCGATCGCGAATGCTACGGCGATTTCTAGGATTTGAGCATTGGTTTTCTGCCCAGCCATTGACCGATGAGCAAGATCAAAAAGACCGTGGCAATCCAAAGGGTGGAGAGGGCATTAATTTCAGGAGTGATGCTGAAGCGCACCATTCCATAAATTTTTAGAGGTAAGGTGGTCGCGCCTGGGCCGGAGGTGAAGTAAGTGACGACGTAGTCGTCCAGGGAGAGGGTCAGGGCGAGTAGTGCACCGGAAATGACACCTGGCGCGATGGTTGGCAACGTAACCCGCCAGAAAGTAACAAGGGGATTGGCACCGAGATCCATCGCCGCTTCTTCGAGAGATTGATTCACACCCTGCAAACGGGCGCGCACTGTCAACGCTACGAAGGGTGTGCAGAGGACGATATGGGCGAGGATAACCGTGTTCAAACCTGTTTTCACTCCTGCCTGGGCAAACAAGATCAACAGGCCAATCCCTAAAACGACATCGGGCACGATAATCGCCAAGTACAACAGGGCTTCGGCAACAATGCCGCCTCTCGGAGCGTAGCGTTCTAAACCAAGGGCAGCCAGTGTTCCAATGATTGTTGAGATCGTCGTTGCCACAAGCGCGATTAGAAGCGAATTCTGAGCGGCTTGCAGCAAATTGCCATCTTGAAAAAGGACTTCGTACCAGTGCCAAGTAAAACCTTGCCAACGCAGATTCAGTTTCTGGGTATTGAACGAAAAGAACACCAGGATCAAGATGGGCAAGTAGAGATAGCCGTAGACAAAGGCTGTGTAGATCTTGAGGGGACGATTCATCGCGATAGCGCTGCTCCTCTGGTCTGGCGGGTATAAACAAACACCAAGATCAGGGTCAAAGCGAGCAAGACAACCGCAGCGGCTGCGCCGAAAGGCCAGTCCCGCGCCGACAAAAATTGATTACGAATCAGATTGCCAACCAAGAGCGACTTTGCCCCCCCCATCAAATCACTGACGACGAACATGCCCATGGCTGGCACAAAAACCAAGGTCACACCCGCCGTCACTCCTGGCAAACTGAGGGGCCACACGATCCGCCAAAACACCTGGGCTGGCTTCGCCCCTAAATCGGCCGCCGCCGCCAGTTGTGCCTCTTCAATTTTTTCGAGGCTGGTGTAAAGGGGCAAGATCATGAACGGCAGATACTCGTAGACCATGCCAATCAAGACAGCTCCTGGGGTGTAGAGAATATCGAGAGGATCCCGCAGCAGCCCAAGACCACTCAGAAAGGCGTGGAGCAGGCCATCGGAGCGCAGAATCATCATCCAGGCGTAGATCCGAATCATAAAATTCGTCCAAAACGGCAGCAAAACACCGAACAAGAGCACAGGTCGCCACTTCGGAGCAGAGCGGGCAATCACGTAGGCAAGGGGATAACCAGCTACTAAAGTCAGAACTGTCGTTGCTCCAGCAATAGCAAGAGAAAAACCAAGAATTTGTGCGTAGAGTGGATCGAAGAGGCGCACATAGTTGAGCGGATTGAACTTAAAGAGCACATTTCCGTAAGACCCACGGCTCAAAAAGCTCATAGCGAAGACGGCCAACAGAGGCAAAGCCAAAAAGCGTATCAAGTAGGCGATCGCTGGTGCTACCAGTACATTGCCTACCACGCGCTTGCCTGTCAATAGTTTCATGGCACTTCTGCGCACAGAATCGAAGCTTTTCATGGCACTTCCTGGGGCAGAATGCGGACATCGGCAAGGCGTACGGCAAGGTTGACCGATTCGCTTCGAGACCAAGGCGTAGGCTGTGCAAAGCAGTTTTGGGCAAGCAGCTTAAAGTGAATACCGTTGCCAAGGTCGATCACTTGGCGCGTACTGGCTCCCAGATAGGTGGTGTCGATGATTTGGCCAGCAAAATGATTCTCACCGTTTCCAAAGATCTGGAGCTTTTCAGGCCGAATACAGACAATGGCCGACTGCCCGATTTGCAAGGTATCCTCCGCCATTCCCCAGATCGTTTTGCCGAGAACAGGAATCTCAACTCCAGTACTTTGTCCCTTCACCGCAACCACAGCCCCAACCAGCGTATTGATCTCGCCCACAAATTCAGCCACAAAGCGCGATTTCGGCCTTTCATAGACTTCATTAGGGCTACCAACTTGCAGCAATCTGCCCTGGTGCATCACCCCGATTCGGTCAGACATAGTCAGAGCTTCTTCTTGGTCGTGGGTGACAAAAATAAACGTAATACCCATATGCCGTTGAATCGTTTTCAACTCCTGCTGCATCTGTTGACGCAGTTTCAGATCCAGAGCACTCAGTGGTTCATCCAACAACAGGACAGCGGGACGCTTCACAAGGGCACGGGCGAGGGCTACACGCTGTTGTTGGCCACCTGAAAGTTGGTGCGGTCTACGTTGGGCGAAGTCTGGAAGTTGCACGAGTTCGAGGGTCTCTGCAACCCGACGGTTGATTTGCGCTTTAGGCAGCTTTTCCATCTCCAGCCCAAAAGCAACATTTTGGGCGATAGTCATATGTTCAAACAGGGCATAGCTTTGAAAAACCGTATTCACAGGCCGCTTGTAGGGCGGGGTTTCGCCCATGGATTGACCTTTAATAAAGATCTCGCCGCTGTCTGCCCAAGTGAATCCAGCGATCATCCGCAGCACCGTCGTTTTGCCGCAGCCACTCGCACCCAGGAGCGAGAAGAATTCACCCCCCGCAATCTGGAGATTCAGTCCATCAACCGCATTCACGGAGCTTCCCTCGAAGCGTTTCACCACTTCTTTTAGGGCAACAGCATCAGCCAAAAAACCTCCCGACAAGATGACTCTTTACAATATTGGTAGGACTCCAGAATATTCTGGCAGGTCGGCTACCATTACTTGATACCCGTCACAATCTCTTATGGCTGCTCAGAATTGCTCTTTCGATGTCGTTTCGGATTTTAACCGCCAAGAATTGGTCAATGCGGTCGATCAAACCATCCGCGACGTGTCGAGTCGCTACGACCTCAAGGGCACCAAATCAGAAATCACCCTCGAAGAAGAACAGATCGTCATCAACACCGCCAGCGAGATGACCCTCGATGCCATCTTCGACATCCTGAGCACCAAAGCAGCCAAGCGCAACCTCAGTCTCAAGATCTTCGATCCGCAAAAAATGGAAACGGCTGGGGGCAACCGAGTTCGCCAAGTCATCAAGCTCCAAAAAGGGCTTACAGCAGAATTAGCTAAGAAAATCTCCAAACTGATTCGCGACAACTCGAAAGCCAATCCCCAAATCCAAGGCGATGTCGTGCGGGTGGTGAGCAAAAGCCGCGACGAGTTGCAATCGATCATTGCCTTACTCAAGCAAGAAGACCTTCCAGTCCCCCTGGAATTCACGAATTATCGTTAGTAATGCCAGGAATTATACCGATTCGTCATCGCAATGAGTGACTGAGGCATCAAAACCCAATGTGATTCCCATCGCTCTCCCAATGCCCCTCCCATTCCGCATCACCACGCGGTAGCGCCATGAGTCTGGGACGCGCAGCGTCATACCTACCGTGCCACCAGTCCACAGACTGCGGTGGTTGCGCACCCGCCCGCAACGTGGGAAGAGGACTGCGCAACCCAGCAACACCAAGTATCAAGCCGTAAAAGTTGCCAAGGGGGTGTGGGGGACAGGCTTCTGTCCCCCACGGGGTGGGAGTCCAGAGGGAGGGGCTTGCCCCTTCCCTTTGGTGCCGTTCGCCATATTTTTCGCAACTCACCAAAAGAGAAATTATGCGTGGTTTGATCGGTATCCCTATGATCTGAGGGAAGGTGCAACATGGTTTGCCCTCTACAGATCTTATACTTAAATCGCTTAATTTGAAGTCGAAACGGTATTATCTGTGTGTTGAAAGAAGTTTCAGAAAGAAACCCATACGCAGTAAAATATTGCTATGAAGCCAACAGGAATATCATGAAACGACGAGAAATTTTGGCGGCTGTGCCTTTCGTATTGACTGGGTTTCCAGTGTTAGCTGTCACTGGGACAAAACCCCAACTTCTTGAATTTTGGGCTTCTTGGTGCCCAATTTGTAAAGGCATGGAACCAACAATTTCTGCCCTGAAAAAGCAATGGGTCAAGCAAGTCGATGTGCGCATTGTCGATGTCGATGATCCGAAAAATGCCGCATTGCTGCGTAAATACAAAGTCTTCGGCACTGCTACTTTTGTGCTTCTAGACCGCACAGGCAAAGAAGTCTTCCGAGATAGCGGTCAGATCCCTCAAGCTATTTTGGAAGCTGAATTTAAAAAAGTGGTTCAAAAATCGGCGTAACTGCGACCGCGCCAACTTTTCGGAACACTCAAAGTCGAAATCAAAATGCGTAGGGCTGCCAGTGGATCCGCCAGAGGGGACAGCCAAAAGCTCCACTGCACAGCGTCGTAGGAACTGCGCACTCCGAAGAGTAAGAGCAAACGAATCGTCAACAACATGCCATTGATCCAGGTGAGGGCTGTCGTTTCTGCACCACCTGCTAGTCCCCCGAAAATCACTGCAATTAAGATCGGAATCGGTAGCCCTTGGGCAAGCGCTAAGAAAACCACGTCAAGCCACTGAAGTCCAGGCGTTGAAGCATCTTTAAGATCTAAGGAGCGACCCCATTCGTTCCAGGTTTCAAGTGCCGAGTCGTACATGCGTACTTTGATCAACTTCGCTCCATCCTGGAAACCGACCCGTACACCGCGACTCGCCAGCGAACGCGCCAACGTCACATCGTCACAAAAAGAGCGCTTTGCACAGGTGTATCCGTCCATCTTGACCATCATGGCGCGCTTCAGCAAGGAACATTGGCCATTGGCCATCACCCGCTCCGGCGCTGGATCGGCCTGGACACCCGTTGGGCCAAACCGATAGATCAACGTGATCAAAAGTGCAGGTTGCAGCCAACTTTCGGCGATGCCCTTCAACTTAAATTGGGGCGAGAGACTCAAGGCTTCGTAGTTGCCTGAGCGCGCAGCATTCACAATAGCCGCGACAAGACCTGGTTGGGGCAATGTGTCAGCATCTACCCCAAGGATCCATTCACTTTGGGCATCGGACTGTAAAAATCCAAATTGCAACGCCCAAGGTCTACCGATCCAGCCTGTAGGCAATGGATCGTCGTAGACTACCCGGAAGCGCGGATCTCGCTTTGCCATCGCTTCGACTTTGGCCACCGTGCCATCTTTTGAACGGCTATCCACCACCAAAATTTCAACAACTTCAGGCCCTTGAGCGTGCAGACCTTCAAGACAAGGGCTGATCCGTGCTTCCTCATTGAGGGTAGGTACGATCACGCTCACCCGTGTTGGGGTTTCTAATCTTTGAAGAGGCTCCAAAGGCGGACGGCGCGTCCGACCACCAGCCAAACGCGCCATCAATACAAGGAGGGCAATGCCCTGTAGAGCAACCAGAATCCAGAGCACTGATTAGTCAGTGACCTGGGACAACTGTGGATCTGTGCCTGTGGAATTTCCACCCCACCAGATCAAAACCACAGGCAAGAAGCCTAAAATCACACCGAGAACAACAGGAATGTACAAGCCAGCACCGATGCTCATTACCGAGGCAAAGACGATATTGCCAACGTAGATCACCATCGGAATCGTTAATTGGGAACGGCTTGGTACTGCCGGAGTCGCCTTCCACAGCCAGCGCGCTACAGACATAAATAAGATGCCAGTCCCAAACCAGCCAGCGAAGTTCTGAAGGGGCATTCCGAAGAATGGGCCAGTTTCTCCCCAGACCCAGAATTTTGGATCCGCCACGGCCATCGCGGGATCAAGTACCAAATCCCAGGCGGTTAATAACCAAGCACCGAGCAACAATGGCCCCACAGTTGCTAGTACCCCACGGGCTTCTGAAAAAGCAGCCCGGGCAAGCAAGTAGCAAACAAGACCCATGTAGAACCAAGACATCGGAATGACGACTGGCACTTTGTCCGCAACTTTCCAACCGAGAAGTTCTGTGTAGGAGTAGACACCGAAAGGGAACCCTGTGCTTGTTCCCAACAATTCGCTACACAAAGAAAGCACAAAAGCTGGAACCAAAAACTGGGCAAGGCGCTTTGCACCTAATGTTTGCACCCCGTAGATTGCCACAGCTATAGCACCGAGAACGATGTACAGTGCGCCGCCCTTGGACATGCCAAATTCATAGATTGTCATCGCCTGAGGCGATTGGGCTAAAGTCTCAAGAAAGCCCGGCACACGGGGAAAGACTACGAGGCCGAATAGGCCAAAGGCCATGGACAGTAGGTGGGCACCCGTGAAAATATTTCTGGTGAGCGTCAGTGATTTCATCAAGTAACTCGCTTTGAAGACTGGGGCCAGCTACCGCCAGACTGTAAATAAAACTTCACAGTTTGTAGTATAAAGCATGTCAGCCCCGCTAACAAAGGCGTGTCTTACTGTTTTGCATACCAAGCACCCCATCCAATCAACTCAGAGGGGTGCTTAGAGAGCGATCTAGGCTTCTTCTTCTTCGAGGATGTCATCCTCTTCTGCGGATGATTCGGTGGCCGCAACAGCGACACCAGCAGCGATCTTCTCGCGGACTTTCACTTCGACATCCTTAGCCATGGCTAGGTTTTCTTCTAGAACCGTGATCACGTTTTCACGGCCTTGACCGAGGCGCTCAGTGCCGTAGGAGTACCACGCACCTTTGCGTTCAACGATTTCCATCTCGACAGCAAGATCGAGAATGCAGCCTAAGGAGGAGATCCCTTTGCCGAAGATGATGTCGAACTCTGCCTTGCGGAAAGGTGGAGCCACTTTGTTTTTGACCACTTTGACCCGCACCCGGTTGCCGTACTCTTCTTGGCCTTTTTTGAGGGTTTCGGCCTTACGAATATCGAGGCGAATTGAAGCGTAGAACTTCAGGGCGTTGCCACCTGTGGTCGTCTCTGGGTTGCCGTACATCACGCCAATTTTGGAGCGCAACTGGTTCAAGAAGACCACCATGCAGCCCGTCTTACCGATGTTGCCTGTAATTTTGCGAAGAGCCTGAGACATCAGTCGTGCCTGCAAGCCAACGTGGGCATCCCCCATTTCCCCTTCGATCTCAGCGCGGGGTACAAGCGCTGCCACAGAGTCGATGACGATGATGTCGATGGCGTTAGAACGCACAAGTTGATCGACAATTTCCATCGCCATTTCTCCAGTATCTGGCTGAGAAATGTAGAGGTCGTCAACATTGACACCCAATGCTTTTGCGTAGATCGGATCGAGGGCGTGTTCAGCATCGACAAAGGCTGCGGTTCCGCCGATCTTCTGGACTTCGGCAATGGCATGGAGGGCAAGGGTCGTCTTACCAGAAGACTCAGGGCCGTAGATCTCGATCACCCGTCCTTTGGGCAGTCCACCACCGAGGGCAAGATCCAGGGTAATTGCGCCTGTGGGAACTGTCTCCACCCGGCTACGGGTGCTTTCGCCCAGACGCATAATTGCACTCTCCCCAAAATTGCGCTTAATCTGAGTCAGAACGAGTTTGAGCGCTTTTTGTTTTTGAGATTCATCAGCGTGGGCAGCGGCGGCTGCTTTCTTCGTTTCATCGCGGGCCATCGTGGACTCCTGGTTAAAATCGATCAGTTCCCGCGTCGCGGAACGACTGCCGTTGCTACTGCTTTTGGTCATTTTTTGCTCCCAAATTCTAGCATCGATGCTAGGACGGTCCCGAGCAGAGACAGCGCCCTAAAAGGACATTTGTTCACAAGTCTAGCATGGATTCTGTGCGGTGGCGCGCGGTGCTTCACGTTTCTTTTTATCGCTTCGACCGTGCTCTCCTGCGGAGGCGTAGAATAGCAAAGCGAGAACGCAGGAGAATCGTCCATTGAGTGAACGTACCTTATTTGACAAAGTTTGGGATCTGCACACTGTCGGCATCTTGCCCGGTGGTCAGACACAACTTTTTATCGGCCTTCATCTGATCCACGAAGTCACGAGTCCCCAGGCATTTGCAATGCTGCGGGAGCGCAACCTTAAAGTGCTGTTCCCAGAACGCACCGTTGCCACCGTCGATCACATCGTGCCCACCGAGATTCAAGCACGACCCTTCGTCGATGAACTTGCCGAACAGATGATTCAGGCCCTCGAAGATAATTGCAAAGAGCAGGGCATTCGCTTCTATAACATCGGCTGCGGCAATCAGGGCATCGTCCACGTCATTGCCCCTGAGCAAGGTTTCACCCAGCCCGGAATGACGATTGCCTGTGGCGATAGCCATACTTCTACCCACGGCGCTTTCGGTGCGATTGCCTTCGGCATCGGCACCACCCAGGTACGGGATGTCCTCGCTAGCCAAACCCTCTGTCTAAGCAAACTCAAAGTACGCCGCATCGAAGTGAACGGTGCCCTCAAGCCCGGTGTGTTTGCTAAGGACGTAATCCTGCACATCATTCGAACCCTCGGCGTGAAGGCGGGCGTTGGTTTCGCCTACGAATTTGCCGGAACGACCTTTGAAGCGATGATCATGGAAGAGCGGATGACGATCTGCAATATGGCCATTGAAGGGGGAGCGCGCTGCGGTTACATCAACCCTGATCAAGTCACTTTCGACTACCTCAAAGGCCGCGATTTTGCACCGACGTCTGAGCAATGGGATGCCGCCGTCGCCTGGTGGAAGACGATTGCCAGCGACTCGGATGCTGTGTACGACGACACGGTTGTCTTTGATGCCGCCCAGATCGCACCAACGGTGACGTGGGGAATCACCCCTGGTCAAGGGATCGCGGTGGATGAATCGGTGCCGACCGTCGAGACCATGAGCATCGACGAGCGTCCGATTGCCGAAGAAGCCTACCTATATATGGATCTCAAGCCTGGGCAACCGTTGATCGGAACCAAAGTGGATGTCTGTTTCATCGGCAGCTGCACCAACGGTCGCCTTAGCGACCTGCGCGAAGCGGCGAAATTTGCGGAAGGCCGCCACGTTGCCCCCGGTGTCAAAGCCTTCGTTGTACCTGGATCTGAGCGGGTCAAATTGGCCGCTGAAGCGGAAGGACTCCACGAAATCTTCTTAGCCGCCGGATTTGAGTGGCGCGAAGCGGGCTGTTCGATGTGTCTGGCCATGAACCCCGACAAGCTTGTCGGTCGCCAACTCAGTGCCTCCTCTTCAAACCGCAACTTCAAAGGTCGCCAAGGTTCTTCATCGGGACGCACGCTCTTGATGAGCCCAGCCATGGTGGTCGCTGCTGCGGTGAAAGGTGAAGTCGCCGACGTACGGGAGTTTTTAGTATGAGCAGCATCACTAACATTGCCGGACAGGGCATTCCTTTGATCGGCAACGACATCGACACAGACCGGATCATTCCTGCCCGCTTCCTGCGCTGCATTACTTTTGATGGCCTCGGCGAGTACGTCTTTGCCGACGACCGCAATGGCAGCCATTCCTTCGACAATCCAGCCTTTGCAGGAGCAAATATTCTCGTCGTCAACCGCAATTTTGGCTGCGGTTCCAGTCGAGAGCACGCACCCCAAGCAATTGCCCGCTGGGGCATCAAAGCGATCATCGGTGAGAGCTTCGCGGAAATTTTCATCGGCAACTGTGCAGCGATTGGTTTGCCCTGTCTCACTGCCAATACCGAGGCCGTCGAAGCGCTACAAAATCGACTTCTACGCAATCCCGCAACGCAGATTTCCGTAGACATCGAATCCCTCGATATCCACTACGACGACATAGTGGTGCACGGCAACTTAGATCATGGCCCGCGCCAAACCTTTCTTACTGGCACCTGGGATGCCTGCGGCCAACTCCTTGCCCAAAAATCAGCGATTCAAGCAACAGCTGCCAAGCTTCCTTATTTGCAGTTTGGATGAACTGTAGGTCTGGAGGTGTGTCATCAGTGCTGACACTTTTGTTAAGGTGATCATGCTGTGGTGATCTTAGTGATTGGTAGTTGACTCGTATTGATCTTGCAGCAGCAGTTGTCTGGCTGAATTGATGACACGCCGTAGTAACTCTCTAACTTTGGCTGTAGGAGTTTCGCACTAAAGCTACGCCTGTTCCCGGCCGATTGAAGTGTTTGCGCCAAGAATAAGACTGTTGCAGAACGATCCAGAGCAGTCCAAAAACGGCGAATCCAGCAATCACAGGAGTAGCAAGGGCGAGGAGAACTAAGATCCCACACAATCCCTCTTGGAGAAGTTGGACTGGGGCTTCCGCACGACCGCGCCGAAAGAAGTAGCCCATGTAGACAGCCTGCAAGGTCGCAGCCAGGGCGGCACCAGCAAAGCCAACCAGAATTTGAGGAACCATGCCTATCTCGCCGCTAAAGGCACTGGCAATCATTGCCCCAGTGACAGGAGCGATAAAAAATTGGAGCGCTTGGACAAGGCGCTGTCCAAGGGCAGTTTTGGTCGCAACAAGTTCAAAAACACACCAGACACCCAGCACCGTAATGCCTAAGGGAGTGGTGATCAGTTGGGTCAAGGCATTATTCTCTGAATAACCAGCGTTCGCAGCAATGGCCAAGATCATCAGAGCAAGACTGGTGCGCAGACCACCTGCGGCTGCCAGTCCAAGAGCGGTGAGAACTTCTAGAATGTGAATCATTGTCTTTGCAGGGAGAGAGTAAGAGAGATAGAAGAGGCAAACCGCCTCTATCTACAAAGTACCCACCTGCGGAATATACCTACACCCTTGCAACATCTTTCAGTACCCTCAAGAATCAATGGAATATTCACGGTCATGCGTCACTCAATTGTTCGCTTTCACGTTCCAAACCAGCCGCCCCGCTACGGCAGAATGCAGGCTGACCAATCTGTCGAAATTCTCGATGCTCCGCCTTGGCTTGGTGGGATGCCAACGGGGGAATCCGTCGAGGGTTTCACCTTGCTTGCCCCTTGCCTACCGGGAAAGATTCTCTGTGTCGGCAAAAATTACAAAGATCATGCCGCTGAAATGGCAGGTTTGAGTGGCGATGGCTCCGTGCCCTCCGAACCACTGCTCTTCTTCAAGCCACCCTCCGCTGTGATTGCTGCAGGCGACACCATTCATTATCCCGAACAGTCCCAGCGCGTGGATTATGAAGGCGAACTGGCTTTGGTGATCGGCAAGCAGGCTCGCAAAGTGCGCCGCGAAGCTGCCCAGGACTATATTTTTGGCTACACCATTGCCAACGATGTCACTGCCCGCGACTTACAAAAGCGGGATGGCCAATGGACTCGCGCCAAGGGTTTCGACACTTTCTGTCCTTTAGGCCCTGTGATTGTTGAGAGCCTTGCCCTCGATGCCCAACTGATCACCCGACTCAATGGCAAGGTCATGCAGTCCTCCACCGTGGATCAGATGGTCTTCGATCCTGCCTTTTTGATTGCGTACATCAGTGCTGCTATCACCCTTGAGCCTGGGGATGTGATTCTTACAGGCACACCTAGCGGCATCGGCCCCATGCAAATCGGCGATCAGATCAGTGTCGAAATCGCTGGGATCGGCATTTTAGAAAATGTTGTTGGGTAATGCGGTTTCGCCTAGAGCCGGGTTATAGGAAAAAGTCGTTGACAGAGACAATCACAATACTACTTAAATCCAGCCCCCGGCCTGCCATGGATTTGATCTGCTTGAGCCCGAAGTAGTCAAGTTGACCTGCACTGGCAATTCCACCACTGCTGATGTAAGTCTTCATAAAGATATGGGCAAGTTCCTTGGCTTCGCTCAAGATCTGCTCCGGATTACGTTTGCGCACATACTTGAGGCAGATCTCCATGGAGATCCGACCAGAGGGTGGCTTGACCATTTTGCGCAGGCAACTATGCTCAAAAGATCGCCAGCTAGTTTTTCCCTCTAGCCCCGTCGCCAGCCAGAGCGCATCAGGCTCCCGACAAAAAAGTAGATCGATGTGCGAGTGGCCAGGAGGAGCATTCTGAGTCAAATGCACGAGCCAGTCTTCCATCAGGCGAGGATTTTCGAGGGTGAGCATGGTTCTATCCGCTAGCAGCTAATCCCCTTACGTTATCTTCGCAAGTTCTGCCAAACATAAACAGCCTGTAGATACTGCGTAAAACTTTGGTGAGTTTCGATCGAGTTGACTCTGTAGCGCAGAAATGCGAATTTCAACCCAGTTCGGAACTAAGGTAGGCGCGCCAGCCACCCAAATGCGAAATATCGACAGCATCCGCAGTGGCGTAGCTCTCACAGAGAAAACCCTTGGCCGTGCTTCCATCTTCGAGGGTGAGGGTGCCGATGCCGAGGGGAGCAGGGATCATGGAGACAAAGCGACCAAAGCTCTCTGGCGGCAATGCCCAAACTTCGACTTCGATGGCGAAGCCTTCCTCAAGAACCCGCACCAAGCCTGGTTTTGGTGGAACGGTTCCCGCTAAGGCAAAGAATCGGTAGATCGGTGCTGTTCGGCAGGCTTTGACAAACGTGCCACCCAGATCGGTGAGTTGGGGATTCAGCGGTTCGCCTCTGAGGTGGGCACCGACAACGGCAATTTCGAAGGTTTCAGTAGAAGTCACAGTCGTAAAGTCGAGTGAATTGCAGAACCAGTAGCTCCCAATGGTACACCGACCTGAGCGTGAAATTGGCTTCCGAGGTGACAGAGCAGTGCTTCTTGCCAAGTCGGCGCAACGAGCGTCAAGCCTGTGGGCAGACCATTTTGTTGAAAACCGCTCGGAACAGAAATCGCACTGAGATCTAAAAGATTCGCAAAGTTGGTGTAGCGTCCTAAATTGCTGTTGAGGGCAATCGGTTCTTGGGCAATTGCATCGATCCGATAGATCGTGCCCGTTGTTGGAATTGCCAATATATCCATCAATGCCCATTCGCTTTCTGTTTTTCTACGCAGTTCAGCAAGGCGATAGCTCGCTTTGTAGGCAGCGATGGCATCGTAATTTTTTCCACCCAAAATAATGGCACGAACGATCGGATCAGCAGAGTCTACTTCTTGCTCTAGAAACTCGCCAACTGCGGCGTAGCGCTCGGCAACCCAAGGGCCACCGTAGAGCATCTGAGCGGTTTCAGCAAAGGCTTGAAAATCAATGATCACTATCTTGCAGCCCAAATTTTCTAAACGGGCAAGTGCTTCTCGGTAGCGCAGTTCTGCTTCTTGATTACTAAAAAAGTCTAAATATTTTTCGTCAGGAATCCCGATGCGCAGCCCAGAAATATTCGCGACCGTACCAACTTCAGCCCTTCGCGAAAAAGGATCTTCAGGATCGAACCTGCCTGCCACTCTTAAAATCGCACTGGCATCGTTGCAGGTAAGGGCGAAGATCGAGACGCAATCTAAACTGCGCACCGCTGGCACCAATCCCTGGGTACTGATGAAACCTTTACTTGGTTTTAGACCGACAATATTTGTAAAGGCAGCGGGGACTCTCCCTGATCCGGCTGTATCCGTTCCCAAGGCAAAGCTAACAAGTCCTGCCGAGACTGCCACCGCTGAACCAGAACTTGAACCACCGGGAATATAGTTTGGGTCGAAGGGATTGCGACAGATGCCGTAGGGGCTACGAGTGCCGACGAGACCCGTGGCGAACTGGTCGAGATTGGTTTTGCCGATCAAGATCGCGCCTGCTGCCAAAAGGTGTTCGACGACAGTGGCGGATCTTTCGGGAATATAGGCATAGGCAGGACAGCCCGCCGTCGTTGGTACACCCGCCAAATCAAGATTGTCCTTGATCGCAAAGGGAATGCCGTAGAGGGGCAACTTTTCTGGATCTACCTCTTGCAGGAATCGCGCCCTCGCCACAGTTTCATCTATGGGCAGCAAGTGAATCCAAAGTGCAGGATCCCCGTAGGCTTCGATGCGGGCATAAATATCTCTGACCACTGCTTCTGGAGTTGTCGTACCAGTGCGGTAGCGTTGGGCAAGGGATTGCAGATCCAGGCTTTCGTTCATCGGTTTTGTATGGATTATTGTGGCAAATGGAATGAATGCTCGAAAATGTTATTTGTGTGTAGAAAGATATTGCTGAAGGGCGCGATCTAGGGATTCAGGTTGCACGCCACAGCGGGATGGATGGCGAATATCAACGCGCATGATCCAGAGGGTGTTGCGATTGAGGTGGGTGACAAGGTAGTTGGAGAGGGCTTGATAGTCAGGGACTTGAAAATCGGGGCCAAGATAATAGCTGAGGCGATAGAAGTTTTCCTTGCCCTGGCTGAGAAGATCGCATTGGGCATTGTTGAGGCTATTGACGGGAGTGAGAGAATAGCCTTTTTTTTGCCAAAAGCGAGTGTGATCTTCGGAAAGGTTGAAAGCAGTGCTAAACAACTGAATATCGATGTCATTTTCCTGAGACTTCGCTTGGAATTTTGCTGTATCGCGGTCGGCTTCTAAGAACTTCACGCCGGGAATAGCGAGGGTTTTGGCCGACGCCTCCATCGTTTGTTTAGGTTGTAAAGAAACAACTGGATTGGCGTTGCCTGTCCAGAGTTTCCAACCAAAGAAAACAGATAAAGCGAGGATGACTAGGGTGAACCCGAATCGGAAGCGCTCTGGGGATCGAAGGGATTCCATTGAAAGAAACTACTGGTGTAGAGGATAGCGACGATACTAATGGCGTTGCCGTAGAGCGAAGCACCCCAGCCCTCGTGAAGGGCATCGAAGGTCTCTTTGCCCAGGCTGGTGGTGGCGTAGGCCAACAGCAAGATACGGAAAATATTCAGCCCTAAAACAATCAATTCGCAAGTAAAAAAATACCGCAGGTTGTCTTTGAGGGAGCGCTGGGAAATGGTGAGGATTGCCGTAATAGCGAGGACACCAACTTCTGTCAAGCTGTGAATGCCAGAACAACCTGCATTCACATCCACACCGCCTGCGTTACCAATTTGCAAAACCGTGTCTTGGACGGTCACAGGAAGACCGCAGAGCCAAAGTATGTAGGCTGCGGAACCGGCCACAAACTGTTGGAGCCAAGGAACAATCGGTGTGTAGCGAGGCAGAAAACCGTTGGCGACCCCGCTCACGGTCAAAATCATGCCGACGATGATCAAAGGGCGTTTCACCGCTTCCCAGCCAGGTTTTCCCCAGCGAAATACCACGAGCCCAAAGAGTGCGATGGCCAGTGCGAGGGCTTGGAGGGTCAAGAGCGGGAGTTGCACCAGGAGCAGGCTTCCAAATACGCAGAGAAAGCCAAATCCTTGGGCAGGCAAGCCAGCCAAGGGCAATTTCAGTAAATCTTTTTGTTGGCTCATCAAAAAGATGACAGCAACCAGACAGATGACCCGATTCTCTAGCCCTCCACCCGCAGCACTCCAAGCTTGAAATGAAGCAAACAGGACTGGAGCAAAACAGATGCCCAGCACCAGAAGTAAGGCAATGGCCAAAAGTGGTTCGGTGCGACGAATCAGCATTTCATCCTCCCGCTCGCCAGCCGATGTCTGGTCGATAGTAAACTCCCTCAAACTGGATCTTTGAAATAGCCTCGTAACAGCATTTCAGGGCATCTTTCAGCGTTGTAGCAGTGGCACTTACCGCCATGATCCGCCCACCTTGGGTGACAATTTGATGCTCGATTTGGCGGGTACCGCTGTGAAACACAGTCGCTCCTGTCTCAGCCACTTTTTCGAGGCCAAAAATCTCGTCTTCTTGACGATAACTGCCGGGATAACCCCCTGCCGCCAAAACGACGCAAGCAGCGCATTCGGACTTCCATTCGAGCTGAATCTGGTCTAAGGTGCCTTCGGCAGTGGCGATCAGCACCTCTTCTAAAGGCGTTTTCAGTAAAGGCAGTAAGACCTGGGTTTCAGGATCACCGAAACGACAGTTGAATTCGATCACCTTCGGTTCGCCAGCCGGAGAAATCATTAATCCGGCGTAAAGCACCCCTCGGTAAGTCACACCTTGATGGGTAAGCGCTGCAAGGATCGGTTCGAGAACTTCTTTGTAGATCCTGTCCATCAGTTGCGGTGTGATCACAGGTGCAGGGGCGTAGGCTCCCATGCCGCCTGTATTTGGCCCTGTGTCTCCAACACCGATGCGCTTATGATCCTGGGCAGGAGGCATCGCCAGAATCGTTTTTCCATCGGTAAAGGCCAGCACTGAGGCTTCTTCGCCGAGGAGCATCTCCTCGATCACCACGGTTTCGCCCGCCGCCCCAAACTGAGAAAGTTCATTGAGGGCAGTAAGGGCAGACTCTGTGTCGAGGGCAACAGTTACCCCTTTGCCCTGGGCAAGGCCATCGGCCTTGATCACCAAGGGGCCTGGATTGGCCAAGACATAGTTTTTCGCCTTCGCTACGTCTGTAAAAATCATCGCGGAGGCGGTGGGAATCCCAGCCTTTTCCATCATTTCTTTCGCCCACGACTTACTGGCCTCCAGTCGGGCACCGGCTTGATTGGGGCCGAAGATCAGCAAATTCTCCGCTTGAAAGCGATCGACGATGCCAGCCGCTAGGGGCGCTTCAGGGCCAACAACAGTCAGATCGATATTT
Organism: Gloeobacterales cyanobacterium ES-bin-313; assembly: GCA_014379585.1. GTDB lineage: Bacteria > Cyanobacteriota > Cyanobacteriia > Gloeobacterales > Gloeobacteraceae > JACMLN01. The sequence goes on from JACMLN010000108.1 coordinate 29,874, forward strand.
TTTTCTTTGGCAAAGTCCATCAATCCCTGAAAGTCCAGGGGCGAGAGGGAAACATTGCTGCACTTCGCCAAACTTGCCGTACCACCGTTGCCAGGAGCCACATAGACCGCTTCAATCTGCTCGGAGCGGGACAACGCCCAAGCGATGCAGTGTTCACGTCCACCATTACCGATCACGAGAATTTTTTTGCCCATGGTCGCTATCTTACCTTTGCGAGCAGCCCGTTTTTCGGTAAAAAATATGCTTACGAAATAATGTGGGGCGATAACGTCCTCTTGGGCAGAATGCTAGGATTCAGCAGAATTACACTGTCTAGCCCATGCCACTCAATAAATTCCTCACAAAATTACCAGCCCCTCTGCGCCGCTACGGATTGATTGGCCTCGGATTACTGCTCCCATTGCTTATGCAATTGACCAATCAACCCAGTTATCTGGCCAATATTGCAGTCACGGTGGGTGTATACATGGTGCTGGCCATGGGACTGAACATTGTGGTCGGAATGGCAGGTCTGCTAGACCTAGGCTACATCGCTTTTTTCGCGGTAGGTGCCTATACAATGGCCATTGGTTCTGCCCACGGTCTCAATTTTTGGTTGGCACTGCCTCTGGCTGGTGGTCTGGCTGCATTTTTTGGGGTACTTCTCGGCGCACCGACATTGCCCCTGCGCGGGGATTACTTGGCCATCGTCACTCTTGGTTTTGGGGAAATTGTTCGCATTGCCCTCTTGAATCTCGGTTGGTTGACCAATGGACCTTCGGGGATTAGCGGCGTACCTGGGCCGATTGTTCCCTGGATTGGTACTGGCGGTTTGACCTGGATCAACTTGTTCCAGCCTGTGCAGTTGTATTACGTAGCTTTTGGGTTTGTCGTCTGCGTCTATTGGATCACGACTCGATTGAAAGCCTCGCGCATCGGACGCGCCTGGATCGCGATTCGTGAAGATGAAATTGCCGCTAAAGCAATGGGAATCGATACGGTCAAACTTAAACTCCTTGCCTTCGCTAGCGGTGCTGCCCTTGCCGGAATGACAGGAGTATTATTTGCCAGTCAACTCACATTTGTTTCACCGGATAGCTTTACGCTGATCGATTCAGTAATGGTGCTCTCAATGGTCGTCCTCGGTGGCATGGGTTCGGTGCCGGGGGTCGTTCTCGGTGCGCTGATCTTGATCGTTCTGCCGGAAGTATTGCGCGGTTTTTCGGAATATCGCATGTTGCTTTTTGGGGGAGCGATGGTGCTTGTCATGTTGCTCAGGCCCCAAGGACTTTGGGGCGAAGATCAACAAAGTTCTCCCGCCACTATCGATCTTCCTGTCCCATCAAACAAGGAAAACGTCCGGGTTTAACCGCGAAGGACAATGCCATCCCACACTTGCTCAGAGAAATGCATTTTTCTTTGCTTCCTGCTGATTTTTTCCCTTGTGAAGAATGGGTGAAACTTGGAGGAATGCCATTTGAAAAGGGTAGACTGACCTTGCATAAAGCACTTAGGCTACACATGCTCCCCCCTCTTCAGACAGGATCGATTTCATACGATGAGCAGCCGATCCACAACCCCGGAAGCATCCAGTCCCGTGGGGTTCTTTTCGCATTTAAAAAACCTGAATTTATATTCCTGCAAGTCAGTGAAAACACTGACGACCATCTCGGTGTATCTCCATTTGATTTACTAGGAAAACCACTCACTGCTTTATTTTCGGCGAGTCAAATTAAAAAAATTAAAGACATCTTAAACAATCGTTTTGCAGAAACGATTCCTTTCAAATTCATCTTGCCAATTGGTACACGGCGTCATTCTTTTGATTGTGTACTTCACCAAACGACAGAAACGATTCTGCTTGAAATGGAGCCGACCCTTCCCTGTCGATCTACTTCTATCTATCAACGTGCCCGGAGTATCAGCGCACGTTTCCGCAACATGTTCGATGGTCAATCTTTAGGCCAGCTTGCAGTGCAGGAATTGCGGGAATTGACGGGCTTTGATCGGGTAATGATCTATCAATTTGATGAGCAGTGGAATGGGTTGGTGCTCGCTGAAGACAGTGCGGGACACATGCCCTCTTTTTTGGGTCTACACTTTCCTGCTGCAGATATTCCAGACCAAGCTCGCAAGCTATTTCTCCAAAATCGCACCCGAGTGCTTGACGATTGTCTGACACCATTTGCACAGTTGATTAGTGCTCCGCAGAGTTGTCTACCCGAAGCCTTAGACCTTAGCTCCTGTAGCCTTCGCAGTGCCCACAGTATTCATATCGAATATCTCGGCAATATGGGTGTTGTCGCTTCAATGACTATCGCCTTGACGCACAACGACAAACTCTGGGGATTGGTTGTTTTTCATCACGCAACTCCCCGCAAAGTGCCTGGGGAACTCCGTCAAGCCTGCCAAGATATTTGCCAAATTCTCTCTTTAGAACTGAGCGCCATAGAAGAGCGGGTAGACTACAACTACCGTATCGCTCTCAAGAGCAGTCAAGCGAAATTTGTTGAGTTTATGAGCCAAGCGGAAAACTTTCTTAGTGCTCTGAGAGGGAATCGTCCAGATCTTCTGAACCCCGTCCGAGCCGATGGTGTCGTCTTATCTTTTAATGGCGAGTACACATTGTTTGGCAAGACACCTCCCCAAGCTCACTTGGGCCGCCTCATTGCTTGGCTAGATAGGCAAGAAGGGTACTTTTGTACAGATTCACTTTCCAGTGTGTACCCCGAAGCAAAAGCCTTCCGAGCAGTTGCTAGCGGTTTGCTTGCCATGCCTATTCTTCTTGCAGGTCAAAAAAATTATGTACTCTGGTTCCGTGCAGAGATTTTACACATCCTGGACTGGGGCGGTGACCCAGAGCATGTTGTCACCATCGATGATCAGCAAAAACTGCACCCGCGCCGTTCTTTCGCGCTTTGGAAACAGCTTGTAGAGTTCCGCTCTCTGCCTTGGAGGCAGTGGGAAGTCGATGCCGCTTTTGAACTGCGTGCGTCTATGCTCGGGATCGAAAAGTCGTTGAGGCTGGGCGAAACAAATGCCTTGCTCAAACAAGAGATTCAAGAGCGTCGTAGCATAGAGACCCAACTTCACCTTGCTAAGGATTTTGCTGAATCAGCAAACCGGGCTAAGGGGGTGTTTTTGGCGAATGTCAGTCACGAAATTCGTACCCCTCTCAACGGGATTGTTGGCATGGCTGGACTGCTCTTGCAGACAGACCTTTCTGTTGAACAGCACGAGTACGCCCAAGTCATGCGCAGTTCAGGGGACGCCCTACTGACGGTGATTAACGATCTCCTCGACTTCTCAAAAATTGAAGCAGGCAAATTAGATCTAGAACAAATTCCTGTGGATCTGTACTTACTCGTGAAAACGGTGGTTGCCCTGTTATCAGAGCGGGCAAGCTCTAAACATCTGACTCTGACTTGGCAGATCGATCCGAATGTTCCTCGCTTAGTCCTTACTGATCCTGTCCGGCTCCAGCAAATTCTGATTAATCTCTTAGGAAATGCCGTTAAATTTACCGAGAACGGTAAAATTCATATCCATTTTGCCATGCTCAACGCTCTGACGCTGCGCTGTAATGTGCAAGATTCGGGCATTGGTATCGCCACAGAAAACCTGCAACACCTCTTCAAGCCTTTCAGTCAGGCGGATGGTTCGACGACTCGTAAGTATGGCGGAACGGGGCTAGGACTAGCGATCTGTCAACAACTTGTCACCCTTATGGGGGGCAACATCGGCGTGGAAACCAGTCTTGGAAAAGGTTCAACCTTTTGGTTCTCCGTCCCTGCAATTGCTGTCATCGCAGAACCTCCAAGGATTCTCGAGCAAGATAATCTTGCTGACTTGAAAACGCTCCAAAATCATGGGCAGATTCGGATCCTCCTTGCTGAAGACAATCCGATCAATCAAATGGTTGCGCAACGCCAACTCGCGAAACTTGGTTGTCACGTCACAGTGGTCAGCAACGGTCAAGAAGCCCTCGAAGCCTTGGCACAGGATGAATACACACTTATCCTGATGGATTGCCAGATGCCTGTGATGGACGGTTTCCTTACTACCAAGGAAATTCGCCGCCAGTTCGGCCACAAAAAACATATTCCGATTATCGCGATGACGGCCAATGTCATGAATGGGGAAAAACAGCTATGTCTTGACTGTGGGATGGATGACTATCTTGCCAAACCCGTCACTGTAAAGACACTAGGTGAGACAGTACTCCGTTGGTCGCTCACCTCAAGCCAGTTTCTGCTTGAGAATAGTGGAAACAAGAGCAATCGCTAAAATATCGAAAGCGACAAGCACAATCAAACAAGTCAGCAGACTGATAGAACTCCACGGTGCTTGTAGCACAGTACTCGCAAAACTCCAGTCTTTGTGAATAAACAAGAACCGGATCGGCTCGATGGCGTAGGTGAGAGGGTTTAAGCAGGCGACAACTTGTAACCAAGTTGGCATGAAGCGCAATGGGGCTAACGCGGTACTGGAAAAGACCAAAGGCAAGTTCAGCACGAAGATCGCAGCCAGCATCTCAATGTGACCGGGCAAAGCAAAAGCAAGGCCAATGCTTAAAGCAGAGAAGCCAAAGACCAGCAATGAAACAACAAGGCCAACGACAAAAACTCCCGTCAAGCCCCCTGCAAAGTGGGCACCTAAAAGCAGGCTGACTACGCTGATTGCGGCTGTTTGGGCAAGGGCCGTACTGACGATAAAAAGCGATGAGGCCAAAACAATCGACGAGCGCGACACGAGAGGGGCGACCAGCAATCGGTTGAGAAATCCAAATTCTCGATCAAAGATCAAAGGCAAACCAGCTGTCAACGCCCCACCAAACGCTGTAAAGATAATCACTCCGGCGGCCAAAAATTCTGTGTAGGCATCCCCTACCCCAAAAGTATCCTTAGGCGCTTGGGCGAAGAGGGCACCGAAGAGCACCAGAAACATCAATGGCTGGATGATTCCACCCAAAAAGAAGGAGGGGCGGCGGGCTAACTGGATGTAGAGCCGTTTCGCAAGGGCAGCCGTTTCCTGCAAGAATTCAGCCCCAGTATTCGAGGCACTGGGTTGGAACTGGGCAGAAAGAGTGGGTTTATCGGTAGTACTAGTCATGAATTCAACCGCTGATGGAGAGCTTGTCAAGGGACTCTCAATTATTTCTTTTTCTTTTTGCTTGGAGCGCTGGAGGCGGCCATATCCGCGTCTTGGAGCGTTTGGCCTGTGGCAGCCAAGAAAACATCGTCCAGACTTGGTCGAGACTGAGCTACCCCAAAAATCGGTAGACCGACTTGTTTGAGGGCAGCACGCATGGCTGGAACGGTTTCGAGGGGATCAGGAGCAGCAACGACCAGGTAAAGGGCGTTGCCTTGGGCTTCGTTAATAATAACTTCCTTGACAAAAGGGAGAACACGCAGAGTATCAGCGGCCTGTTTTGCTTCCTCGACAGGGGAAAATTCGCGGATGCGCAAAGTAACGCGCTCGCCGCCAACCTGCTTTTTGAGGTCTTCAGGGGTACCTTCGGCGATCACGCGACCCCGGTCAATAATCGCAACACGGGTCGCCAGCATATCGATCTCTTCGAGGTAGTGGCTGGTGAGCAGGACGGTAATTCCACGCTTAGTCAACTCCCGCAAAAAAGCCCAGACATTGAGGCGGCTTTGAATATCGAGTCCGACCGTCGGTTCATCAAGGATCAAAACTTGGGGATCGTGGAGCAGTCCGGCAGCAAGATCCAAACGCTTCATCATGCCGCCCGAATAGGTTTTGATCCGATCCCCAGCCCGTTCGCTTAAGCCAAGTAGTTCGAGGGCATCGTCGATCCGGGTGCGGGCAAGGCTGCTCGGCAGATGATAAATATCGGCCTGGAGTTGAAGCAGTTCGCGCCCGGTCAAAATTTTGTCGAGGGCAACTTCTTGGGCCACATAGCCAATGCATTGGCGCGCAGCACGGGGATCCGCAAGGACATTCACGCCGCAGACGCTCAATGAGCCGCTGTCTGGGCGTTCCAGGGTACATAGACAGCGCAGTGTCGTTGTCTTTCCTGCTCCATTGGGGCCGAGGAGTCCGAAGATCTGCCCCCCAGGCACTTCCAGAGAAACCCCATCGACTGCCTGGATACTGCCGAACTGCTTGCGCAGATCGCGGATAATCACCGCTGCCTCTTTGGCCATAACACGCTCTAGGAAAGGACGCTATCGACACCCATGGCGACAAATAGCAGCATCAAGTACCAGATCGAGAGCTTAAACAGGGAACGGGCTTCTTTTTTGTCAGTTGGGTTTTTGAGTAAACGCACTGCCCCGATCAAAAACCAAATTCCCAGTCCGCTGGCTGCAATCAAGTAGATCAGTCCCATTGTACCAAGCGGATACAAACTGAGGGTGACTGGAATCAAGGCGACGGTGTACCAAAAGATCTGTTTGGTGGTCGCTTCGTCGCCCACAATCACTGGAAGCATCGGGACGCCAGCTTTACGATAATCTTCGCGGATCATCATCGCCAAAGCCCAGAAGTGGGGCGGTGTCCAGACAAAGATGATGCCAAAAAGTACTAGAGCCGAAAGACTCAGATCTCCAGTAACAGCCGCCCAGCCCACTAATGGCGGAATCGCCCCCGCCGCCCCGCCGATCACAATATTTTGGGTGGTCGAGCGCTTTAGCCAGAGGGTGTAGATCACCACGTAGCAGCCTATCCCCAAAATCGCCAGTAGGGCACTCAAAAGATTGGCGAACACAGCGAGAACAACAAAAGCACTTACACCAAGAACCGTGGCAAAAAGGGCAGCTTGATAGGGTTTGATCCGACCAGCGGGTAATGGGCGGCGGCGGGTGCGCTCCATCAGGAGATCAATATCCCGGTCAATTAGACAGTTAAAGACATTGGCAGAACTGGCCGCGAGGGTACCGCCTAGAAGCGTGACCAACAGCAGGAATGGATTGATCTGGCCATGGCTAGCAATCCACATCGCTCCAGCCGTCGTGATCAGCAGCAGTACCTGAATCCGAGGCTTAGTCAGTTGATAGTAATCACTGAGGGTTGTACTCAGGGGCGCAGGCGCTTGAATCGTTTCTTGCACAGTCATTCTTCCTAATGTGAAAGCCCAAGCGCTCTTTGGCGCAAGGACAGAACAGAGAGCCAGATCAACGAGCCGAAGAGGGCTGCACCGACGGCAAGATGGGCAACCGTCAATCCCTGAACGCTGAGTTTGAGATAAAAAGTGGTTACACCGAGGCCGATTTGCAGAGCAAGCAGACCGAGTAGCCCAAAAGCAGCCCACCGAAAACCTTTTTGCCTCCAACTCGCAAAAGCAACCAAGAGGACAGCCAGAGTCGCCGGAACAACTCCAAACAGGTGGTTATTCATGACGTTGCAGAGTACCGAACCTGCCAGGCACTGGTTGAGTGCCCACTGAGAGGCGACCAATCCCCCCAAAATAATTTGGCCATAACAGACAACCGTTGCACCGATAGCCACTTGAGGCAACCAGCTCACTTTTGATGCCCCCTTGCTCAGGGGTTGAAGGGCAGCAGCAGCAGCAAGCAGAGTTCCAAAGTAGAGCATCGCCGTGCCGAGGTGGGCAGTGACAATATCGAAGCGCAAGTACTGGGTGACAGTCAGTGCTCCAAGTACACCCTGAAAAAGCACAAGAGCGAGGGCGAGAACCGAAAACCAGGGTATCCAGCGGGGCAGACTAGGGCGAGTGTACCAACTTAGCCCGACAAGCAACAGCGTGCCAAGACCAACGAGGGTGGCAATCTGGCGGTGAAACCACTCCAAAAAGATGTATTGATCCATGTGGGGAACAATTTGGCCGTAACACAAGGGCCAGTCCGGGCAGGAAAGTCCCGCTCCCATCACCCTTGTCAGGCTGCCGAGCGCCATCAGACCAAAGGTCAAAATACAAAGCCCCAAGATAAGGCGATGGATCGTGCGCAGGGCAGTTGCCTCTTCGCGCAGGCTTGTTAAAGAGAGTTTATAGGCCATCAAGATAAACCACGGTCTGTTCTCACAGTAATCAGCTCTCGCTAAAGTGCTTAAAAGCTTCAGCCAATTTTTAGATTGTTTGTAGTTGCCAGACAACATAAATCTTGATAGCGATATTCGATGCTTTATAGAGGATCAAGAAACAGAAATTGCGCTAGGCTTTCGCTTTGTAATCTTTATGAAACGTATATCCGAAAAAGTCTGCATGGGTTAATTCCTCTCGTTTTTCTACACATATCTTTACAGCAAAGCTTTAGCAACATGAAGAAAAACAAAAAGCTTCTTGATCCTCACCAAAGACGCAGATAGCCTTGGTAAAGCGATTGGCCAAAAATCAGGAAATGAACAGATGAGAGTGCCAAGAATTACACCCAACCTCAGCGCCGCCATCAGCGCAGTGGTCTTAATCGTCCTCGCCAGTCTGTGGATCGGCCAGCACTCCGACTGGTTAATGCCAGTGGCTGCAGACCGCGAAGCCAAGCTAGTGGACGACCTGTTTACCTTCATGTTGGTTATCGCATCAGCAATTTTTCTCGGCGTGCAGGGCATTTTGCTCTATTCCGCTTTTGCTTTCCGGCGCAAACCTGGGGATATGACCGATGGCCCCCCACTCGAAGGCAACATCAAACTTGAAATTCTGTGGACGCTCATTCCGACCGTCTTAGTGCTTTATTTGTCGGTCTACAGCTACTCAACCTATCTACAACTTGGTGCTGCTGGCCCGATGGAGAGCGCTCACCTGCATTTACCTAGCAGTGCTGCCAATGCCGCGCCTACCCAAGTGGACAAGGCTGTACTACCCCTTGAGATCAATATTCAAGCCATGCAATTTGCCTGGATCTTTGACTATCCCAAAGGGATCCAGACAGGGGAACTCCATGTTCCTCTTGGCAAGCCTGTGCTGCTCAAGATGAAATCCAACGACGTAATCCACGGTTTTTGGGTACCAGAATTTCGCCTCAAACAAGATGTGATTCCAGGCCGGACAACGACGGTTCGATTCACTGCTACCCGCGCTGGTCAGTACGTGCTGAACTGCACCCAACTGTGTGGAACCAGCCATGGTGTCATGCGGGCTGATGTGTTCGTCGATAAGCCTGAAGACTACCAAAAGTGGTTAGCCAGTCAAGCCGCTTTGCCTTCGCAACTGCGCACCGCAAAAGGTCTACCGAAGACCACGATTATTTCTCAAGTCCCCCTTCACACTGAGCAGACCCGTGCCCTTGTCGGCAACCTGCGTACCCAGGAGCAATAGTTATGGTTCAAATCGCTCAAGGCGATCACCCAGAAGCCCCAACAGGCTGGCGCGAATACTTCAGTTTCAGCGTTGACCACAAAGTGATCGGCATTCAGTACCTGGTGACGACTTTTATCTTCTACTTGCTCGGCGGACTCTTGGCGATGGTCATCCGCTACGAGTTGCTCACTCCCGATGCCACCCTCGACCCAAACTTGTACAACAGCGTCTTTACCATCCACGCGACAGTGATGATCTTTTTGTGGTTGGTGCCTGCTTTGGCAGGATTTGGGAACTACGTCGTGCCGTTGATGATTGGCACACGAGACATGGCGTTCCCTCGCCTCAATGCTTTGAGTTTCTGGATGATTCCGCCAGGCGGGATCTTGCTGATGTCTAGTTTTTTGGTCAAGACTGGGGCAGCCGGAGCTGGATGGTGGTCTTACCCACCCCTGAGCGCCCAACTTGTTGCTGAAGGCGACAAAATGGTCACGAATACAGGCGAAGTGATCTGGCTAGCGAGTGTGATCTTCTTAGGAACCTCGTCAATTCTCGCAGCGATCAATTTCATCGTCACGATTTTGGGGATGCGCACCAAGGGAATGACCCTGTTTCGGATGCCCTTGTTTTGTTGGACAACTCTGACCACTGCTTGCATCACCTTAATTGCCACTCCAGTGCTCGCTGGTGCCCTGATTTTGTTGATGTTCGACATCACCCAAGGCACGGTCTTTTTCAACCCGACTGGCGGTGGCGACCCTGTGGTCTACCAGCACATGTTCTGGTTCTACTCCCACCCAGCGGTCTACATCATGATCTTGCCTGCCATGGGGATCATCTCTGAAGTCCTACCGGTCTTCTCCCGCAAACCCCTGTTTGGCTACAAAGCACTCGCCATTTCGACGATCGGCATCGGTGTTTTAGGCTTCACTGTCTGGGCACACCACATGTTCACCAGTGGCACCCCCGATTGGTTGCGGATGTTTTTCATGATCACCTCGATGATCATCGCCGTCCCCACAGGCATCAAGGTCTTTAGCTGGATCGCGACGGTTTGGGGAGGCAAGCTCGAACTCAATTCGGCGATGCTGTTCGCCATGTCCTTTGTTTCGATGTTTGTTGTCGGTGGATTATCTGGAATCATGCTCGCTTCCGTGCCAGTAGACATTCACGTCAGCAATACGTATTTTGTCGTTGCCCACCTCCACTACGTTCTGTTTGGCGGTTCAGTCTTTGCCATCTATGCCGGTATCTACTACTGGTTTCCGAAGATGACGGGGCGGATGCTCAACGAGTTTTGGGGCAAAGTGCACTTCTATACAACGTTTGTCGGTTTCAATCTGTGCTTCTTGCCGATGCATTGGCTGGGTACCCATGGGATGCCACGCCGAGTTGCTGCCTACGCTGTCGATTTCCAAACCCTCAATGTCATCGTTAGCATCGGCGGCTTTTTGCTCGGTATCTCGACCCTGCCCTTTTTGTTCAATGTCATCTACTGCTGGATCAAGGGCGAAAGGGCTACCGCGAACCCATGGCGCGCGCTTACTTTAGAATGGACGGTGAGTTCACCGCCTCCAGTGGAAAACTTTGAAGTGTTGCCTGAGATCACCGAAGGCCCCTATGAATACGGCAAGCCGTTGCTGAGTGTCCCTCAGCAGCAGCAATCTTGAGGTTACTCCTATGCAATCATCGACAAGCTCTAACGATTCCGTACTTGATGCCAATATTGCCCAGGCTGCGTCTGCCTCGTCTGTCCATGCCCACGAGCATGGGCCGGATCTACGGATGTTTGGTTTCTCGCTTTTTTTGGTGTCGGAGGGGATGCTCTTTGTGGGTCTCTTCGTCGCATACTTTGCCTTTCGCGCCTCAGCACCCGCTTGGCCCCCTGCAGGTACACCGGAACTTGAAAAGTTCATGCCGTCGGTTTTTACAGCGATCTTGGTGGCCAGTAGCGGCGTGATCTACTTGGCGGATCGCGCCCTTCTCAAGGGAGACATGGGCAAGTTCCGCCTCTTTTGGGGTCTCACCACCTTGATGGGGCTGATCTTTTTGGGTGGACAAGCCTACGAGTGGGCAAATCTGACCTTCACCCTCAAAAGCGGCCTCTACGGAGGAACCTTTTATGTACTGACGGGTTTTCACGGAATGCACGTAATCATCGGCATCATCTTGCAGATCATCATGCTTATCCGTTCTTTTAAGGCTGGACGTTATACACCCGAATCCCACTACGGCCCAGCAGCGACCTCGGTCTACTGGCATTTCGTCGATGTAGTCTGGGTGGCGTTGTTTGGGATGCTCTACATCCTCTGACCTCGTTTTCCAGAGAAATTCGCAGCGACCCCAGCAATTGCTGGGGTCGTTTTTTGGGCAAGAATCCGCACGAGTACGGATTTGCCAAGACTGCATGGGGGTTGGGCTTGGGCAACCTAAGGGAAATGCTTATTTTGTGACCCCTATGTCTTGGATCCTACAGCGTTGGCAATCTTTGGTATCCCTCTTTCAGTCTCCAGTATTGGGGAAAGTAAAGGATCAACCCACTCAGCGTTCGACTCTGGCTGTATCGACCCAGGAACGTTTACGAGTGCTATTGCATAGTCTTAAACAGTACGAACAGCGCATCAATCGCCTTGGCCAAGGGATCGCCGAATACTATAATTTTTCGATTGTTGGCCAGCGCAAGGGCTACTCAGGCTGGCTCAGCGAAGAATTGCACTCCGGCAACTATGTGAGCTTTCACCGTCTCTCCCAAGAAATTGGCCAGTTGGTGGTGCAAGCCCGCGAAGTGATGGCGGATCGCGATGCTCATGGCGATCAAGCCGATGCCATCGGCATTCAAATTCGTAGTCTCTGTGCAGCAGTCACTTCCGGCATGGAGCGTATCCGTATACTACCGATCATTGAGGCAATCGATACCCTTCCCACCTCGGTGCGCAGACTTGCCCACAACTACAACAAAGTCGTCGATATTCACCTGGAAGGACAGCAGGTGCTTGTCCCACGGGAGATGCTCGGAGAATTGTCGGCACTGATCGAACATTTGATGACTTTTTCGCTCCTCAGCAGTGTTGAGCCTTCGAGCACGCGGCTTAAAGTTGGCAAACCAGCGCGTGCGCGCTTAATGGTGCGTTTTAGCCAGACTTCCTCCCGCCTTGAACTCGAAGTGAGCGATGATGGCGCTGGTCTGGATGAAATTCGCCTACGAAGCCAAATCTTTGCACGGGAATTGCTCACTCCGGCAGAGTTTGAATGCTTGAGCCGCGATGAACTGATGACCATGGCTGTTGGGTGGGGTGGCACTTTTCAATATGCCAGTCTCGAAAAGTTCCAGAAACGGATGAAGCGCCTCGGAGCAACTCTTAACGTCTCGGTCACACCAGGAAAGGGGATGCACCTGCGGCTTCACCTGCCGTACAGTTTGGTAAGTTCACACCTACTCCTCTTTGCGATTCCTGCCCAGTTGATTGCCATTCCGCGCCGTACCATTCAAGAAGTGGTTTCCCTCGAACTGCTGCCGAAGCGAATCGATAACGGAATCTGCTATGTGCAGTGGCGTGGGCGGCAAATTCGTTTCTTTGAACTTGCGGATCTTCTGCAATTGCCTGGGGGTGAGGCCTCTGGCTCTGCGGTTATTCTCCAAGAAGCAAACCGCTATATGGCGGTTGGGGTAGTGCGCCTCGAAGACGCCCGCCCGGTGGTTCGCGAAAAACTGCCTGTACTCCCCAATGCCCTCCCTGCAACCAACGGCATGGTTCGTCTCCAATCGGGGCCGATGGTACCGCTCCTGCAGCCCGAAGCGCTTTTTGAACAGATCGCCAGTCGGGCAATACAAACACCAGCCAAGCAGCCAAAGGGCACTGTGTTGGTCATAGACGATTCCCACACTGCCCGCGACATGCTCTCCCTCCTTCTACTTCGCGGAGGATATACGGTTCGCCAGGCATGTGACGGCCAAGAAGCCCTAGACATGCTCAAAACTGGCCTCGAATGTGGCCTAATCTTCTGCGATCTAAATATGCCGCGCATGGGTGGTTTGGAATTTTTGGCAGCGATCGCCAACGAAGAGCGTCTCAGCCGCATTCCGGTCACTGTCCTGACAGCACGGGTAGACGAAGAAGAAATCCGCGACGCCTACGAACTTGGTGCACGGGCCTACTTCAACAAACCGTTTAATGAAGATGAAATTCTAGCCGGGGCACAGCGCTTCTTTGTCCAAGATGCTGTGGCAGTGACCCGCTAGCAGTTCTAGAAAAGTAACTGGAGTACCAACACAGTTTGTTGAGGAGCGCAGTAGGCTGCGCTCCTACACAGGGCTAACCCTTCACGTAGCACATGGAGTAGGAGTCGCTGCGGACAACAAGCAGTTTGCGACCACCACCGCGTTGCCAGACTTGGTAGTGGAGAACGCCACCACCACAGCCACCTTTGAAGTCTTGGCTTGTCCAGCCATCCAAGGGCACATCTTCGGCTAAGTAGACTGGGCCATCGTCGTACCCAACGCCAAGTAATCCGGCGGCTTCCGTGACTTCTTGGTCGAGCATGGTTGGGCGTGCTTCGCCAAATTGGAAGGCTTGGGGTTTAGCACGTTCTAGGGTTGCAGGAATCTCAGCAAGGCCAGTTTCGGATTCCTCCTGTTTGGTCTCCATGGAGCCAATCTTGACGGGTTCGGACTCTAGCGTCCCTTCGCGGTATACGGTAATCCCCTTCAACCCATTGGCATGGGCGAATTTGTACATTTCTTTGATCTCTTCGACTGTGGTCTCGCGGCTACAGTTGATCGTTTTGGAGATCGACGAATCGACCCACATTTGCCACTGCGCTTGCGCTAAGACGTGCCATTTCCAAGGAATTTCGCGGGAAATTCGGAAAGCCGCAGCAGCCTCAGGATTCTCTTGAGCAAAAGTCGTCGCCTGTAGCGATCCACTCTGCATGACCATTTGGGTGTCTGCTTCGCTGAGGCCAAGATCTTCAAGATAAGGGTTGAGGATCTGAACCCAATTTTGTTGGGAGCGGGAGGCATCGACGTAGACCTGTTTCCAGATCGTCAAACCAAAGTCTGGCTCGAAAGCCCAGGAACAAGCAGCAAGTTGGGCAATCGAACCCGTCGGCGCAATCGAAAGCACCGTCGAGTTGCGACGCGGGATCTGCCGCACTGGAATTTCAAGATCGACGACTTCGTCGCCCCGATAGGTTTTGCCGTTTTCGTCAACCCACTGCTCGAAGGGATTGCCCGTGCGGACACCGGCAATATCGGGCCAAATTCCACAGGGAGTTTTCTCAGCAGCAATCTGCTCGGAAGCGCGGTAGGCGTGCTCTGCAATAAAACCACCGACAGCATCGATCTGGCTGAGGTGTTCCTGGGAATCGTAAGGAACTCGACAGAGTTTCAACCAATCTGCCCAACCCATGATCCCAAGCCCTAACTGTCTATAGACATTGCGCACATTGTGCTTTTGGGCTTCCGTGGCAAACTCGGCCATATCTAAGACGTTGTCCAACAAGCGCACGGCAATCTCGACTGTTTTGCCGAGATCTTCCCAGTCGATGGTGGCTGTATTGCCATCGCGCTGGGCAAACTTGGACATATTCAAAGAGGCCAAGTTGCAGGCAGAGTTGGGGGGCAAATAAATTTCGCCGCAGTTGTGTACCACCAGTCCATTGGCATCGAAGCGCGAAGGCCCAGGCACAGTGCAGTCGTACACGGCTTCTACGCCATCTGCTGTGAGCGATTCAACCGTCGCCATAAACCGTTCGTGGCTGGTAGTGCGGGGGTACATCACCAACAATTCCCGTAATTTTGCAAGCTTATCGGGATGTTGAAAGCCGATCAGTTCCGCAAAAAGGTGGATATTATCTTTACCAACGCTCAATTCGTAGAGCGCGCGAAAACGACGGACGATCGGCGACTTGGCAATGGTCGAGGCGATGCCCATGCGCAACAACATCCGCTGAACCGCTTCTAAAACAGAGCGGTTACTTTGGGGAAGTCGAATCTGAATGCCGTTGCTCTCATTGCCTAGGACAAACGCTTCTGCGTCAAAAAAGCCACGCAGGAAACCACGGTAGAAGTCGAAACTACCCCGTTCTACCCCAGCCAGGTTGTACTTGTTGGTGCTGGTAATCGCAAACGACTCAGCCAAGTGCGCCAAATTGGTGGAAGTGACTACCTGGTGTTGAAGACGCTCTTGCTTGGTGCCACTCGCTTCGCGTAGAAGCGTGACAGCGTGGGCAGCCATGCCTTCGCGGGTCTCTTCCCAAAAGCGCAACACGGCTTTGGACTTGCCTTGGACTTCCACCAAGGAGCCATCGCCGACCAGCATGCCCAAGAGCCAGCCTTCTTCGCTATTTCCAGCCCCATCCCAAGCTTGCAGGCCACGGTGATCGTGGAGCATGACTTGATCCCCTGGCTGCAAATCTTCGGCGGGAACCCACTCGGTGTACTGCCGACGGCGGGTTTGGGCGGTCACTTTCAGCACTTTGTGGTTGCCCGTTAAGCGCAGGTGGAACCCTTCTTTGGTCTTCAAACTCAGAACAGGCTTCACCCCAGTCGCAAAGAAGCCCTGTGGGGTCGTGCTAAACAACTCACCGTTGACGTAGGTGCTGTGCTGTTTGCCGATCAAGTCCCCAACTTGGCGAGGACCATCCCCCGTGTGTACCCAGGTATCTGCTGTGACGCAGGGATTGGTGCAGGTGATAAATTCGCGGATCGGCGAACGTCTTTTGGCATTGTCGATCAGCAAAAGCCCCGGATCGGCAGTGTCGTGGGCAAATTGGGCGATTTTTTGCCAGAGGTCGTTGGCGGTGGTGTCCCCTGCTTCTAGCAGAGCAAAAAATTCGTCGTCCAGTTGCACAGAAATATTGGCGTTGTGCCAACGGCGATCCCGCTTGCCATCGGGAGAAAGATGGGTTTCTGTCCAGGCTGTGGCCATTTCGGACTTAAGTTGGGCGAGGCGCTCATTTTTGGCTTCTGGGCTGAGGGTCGTATCCACAGACAGAATGGCAGCCGCTTCAACGAGATCTTTGGCTGTCTTGGCATCCATCACAGACTGGGTCTTGGCCTGCACAAATTCGTGGATGTCGGGGTGTTTCCAGTGCATGGAGAACAAAAAGGCTCCGCGACGGGCTTTGTTGCCTGTGGTGATCTTTTTGGAAGTCTCAGAGACCATGTCTAAAACAGCACAAGGTCCGAGGGCACGACCATCGGCGAAGGCGGAACCCTTGGGACGGATATAGCCTTTTTGGCCTTCAGAACCGATATTGATGCCAACGCCACCCCGGAACTTAGTGGTTAAGACCGCGTCGGTGACGAGTTTGGCAATGTCCTGGATATGATCTTCGGCGGAAAGGACGAAACAGTTGAGCAAGCCACGGGTGCCATGGTCGGAGTTGGCCAAAATCGAACCGCCGGGAACCAACTTCATCGGTGCCAAGATCGAATAAAACTTCGCTTCCCATTCTTTGCGCAGCGCCTCCGTCTTTTCGGGTTGGGCGACAAAACGGGCTACCCGCCGCGCTACGTCCTCCCAACCGCGCTCGTCGTTGATCAAATATTTCTGGAGTACTGCCCGCTGAGACTCCGAAAGAAGCATTATCTCCTCAACTGTTCCAGCTCCGTCCATTGCCATCTGCAGACTCCTCAAGTGCGGTGTAAACGTCGTTCAACTCCGTATCTAGTGCCAGGTAGGTAGAGACGACGCTTAATATGTTCCACATACTACCCGAAGTTTCTCTAAAAAGGGTTGCTTCGGTGACTAAATCTAGAGTTTTTTTAGCCCGAAAACGCGAAAAACGCGCTACACCTGCATTTCACGGAGTTTTTAAATTGTAGCACAGATATGAATGTATGTTCATATTCATTTCTCTTCGGCGCGAAAAGCCACGTCCTGTGCGTACGAGATTAGAATGGAGAGCAGGTATGAAAAGGAAGCTGTTGTGGCTTACCCCGACTTCACAAAGGAAATGAGTGGTGCAGAGGAACTAAGCGATCTGACATGGATGCCGGAAGCGGTGATCATGCTGCGCAGGATTCCTTTTTTTGCACGTTCTCAGGCCCGCCTGCGCATTGAGGAGTTAGCCCGTGCCAGCGAGGTTTACCTCATCACAGTTGAACTGGTACAGCAAGCCCGTTTGGAGTTCGGTCAATAATGAGTCTGTCTTTCTCGCTCGCAGTTCAGGAATTGCCCTTGTTCCCCTTGCCGGACGTTGTGCTTTTTCCTGGGCGACCTTTGCCGTTGCACATTTTTGAACCGCGCTACCGCATGATGATGAACACCGTGCTCGATACGGATCAACGCTTCGGGGTGTTGCTTTGGGATCCAAATACGAAGCAGCCCGCCAAAGTTGGTTGCTGCGCTGAGATCACACAGCTTGAACGCATGGCCGATGACCGGATGAATATTGTTGTCCATGGTCAGCAACGCTTTCGGGTGTTGGAGTATACCCGCCAAAAACCTTACCGAGTTGGCCTGGTTCAATGGATCGAAGATCAGCCCATCGAAAGTGATCTCACAGCTCAGACCAAAGATGCCAAGCGTCTCTTAGCAGATGTGGTGCGGCTTTCAAGCAAGCTCATGGATCGCCCAATGCAGCTACCGACACTTCCTGAGAACCCACTTGAGCTATCTTATTGGATTGGGGGCAGTTTCTACGGTGCTTCCGAAGAGCAGCAAGCCTTGTTAGAACTGCAAGACACTACCAAGCGGCTGCAACGGGAAATCGAGATTCTGCAGACGACGCTAAAGCATCTAGCGGCGCGTACTGTCCTCAAGGATGCGTTCAGCTAAGAGGCAATCATGCGCATTGGCGTTCCAAAAGAAATTAAAGATCAGGAGTTTCGCGTCGGGCTGACCCCAGCGGCGGTGCGTGCTCTTAGCGACCAGAAGCACACGGTATCCATCGAAACTCTGGCAGGTCTTGGCTCTGGTTTTACAGACGAAGACTACATCGCTGCTGGTGCCCAGATTGTGAGCACAGCAGAGGAAGTCTACGGATCACAGATGGTGGTCAAGGTCAAAGAACCGCTGTCCTCAGAGTATGGCCTGCTCCAAAAAGGCCAGATTTTGTTTACTTACTTGCATTTGGCTGCAAATCGTCCCCTAACCGAAGCACTTATGCACTCAGGAGCGCAGTGCATCGCCTACGAAACAGTCGCTCTGGGCGACGGGCGCTTGCCTTTGTTGACACCGATGAGTGCGATTGCTGGACGGCTTTCTGTGCAGTTCGGGGCACGGTTTTTAGAAAAGCAGCAGGGTGGTCGGGGTGTGCTGTTGGGCGGAGTACCAGGTGTCTCTCCTGGTCGTGTCGCCATCTTGGGGGGTGGCATCGTCGGCACAGAAGCGGCGCGTATGGCTGTCGGCATGGGAGCCAAAGTCCAAATTCTCGATGTGAACCTAGAACGGTTGCAGTACCTCGAAGATCTGTTTGGTTCCCGCGTCGAATTGTTGTTCAGTACCCGTCAGAGCATCGAAAAGGCCGTTGCTGAAGCGGATCTACTCGTCGGTGCTGTCTTAGTGGTGGGCAAAAAAGCACCACGCCTCGTCACCCGCGAAGTCGTGGCGACGATGCGTCCTGGTTCTGTGATCGTCGATGTGGCCGTCGATCAAGGTGGCTGCGTCGAAACCCTCAGAGCGACTTCCCATACAGCTCCGGTCTACGTCGAAGAAGGCGTTGTCCACTACGGGGTGCCAAACATGCCAGGGGCGGTGCCATGGACTGCTACCCAAGCGTTGAACAATGCGACGCTGCCCTACGTCTTAAAACTCGCAGCCTTAGGCTATCCAGGTGCAACCGATGCCGATCCAGCCCTTGCCGGCGGAATTAACGTTGCCCACGGCCAGTTGCTCCATCCAGCCGTCCAGCAAGTCTTCCCGGATCTTTGTCATGCTTGATCGCGTTCCCGAGCCAGAACTGATGGATTCGGCTCAGGAAGCTGAAGAGTACGACGCGATGGATCATGGCTCTGTGAACCAGGCATTCGTGAGCGATCTGCTGGCTTTGACTCCCAAGGCTGGTGTTTGGCTCGACCTCGGTACAGGGCCAGCCCATATTCCAATCCTCGTAGCCCAATCTCATCCAGAATCGGTGATCGTCGCTGCCGATGCTGCTTTGTCCATGCTAAGCGTTGCCCGTCGCAATGTCTTGACGGCAGGACTTGCCCACCGCATTCAACTGCTCCAAGTGGATGCAAAAGCTTCATCCTTGCCAGAGCAGCACTACTCCTGCATTTTTTCTAACAGTCTTGTCCATCACCTTGGCGACCCAAGCCAATTTTGGCGGCAGTGCCGTACTCTCACTGCCCCCGATGGGCTCTTGTTTGTGCGGGACCTGGCGCGCCCAGAGTTTGAGATCCAATTAGACACTTTAGTAAAGATCTATGCCGCAGAGGCGACAGCGTGCCAAAGGGGTTTATTCGCAGAATCCCTACGTTCCGCCTTTACCGTCGCTGAAATTGCCGAGCAGGCCCAGGATGCCGGACTTTTGGGTGCGGTAGTATCTATGAGTTCTGATCGTCACTGGACTCTCAGTTGGCGCGCCTAGAATGCCAAAACTCTGCGTCAACCTCGCCTTTTTACCCAACAGACCCACTGGACTCGGTAACTATGCGCTGAACTTGCTTCCTCACATTCCGGCAGAAGGGATCACGTTACTAAGCGCTCACCAAATTCCTGGGCATACCTGTCATTTGGTACCCGATCACCTTTCTTCAGAGCATGGGCGTTGGGGCAACCTAAAACGCCTACTGTGGTCCCAAACCCAATTGGCTGGCATTTGTAGTCGCTTAAAATCAGATTTGCTTTTTTCTCCGATCCCAGAAGCGCCTCTGGCCAGTGATTGCCGCTTCGTCGTCACTGTCCACGATCTGATCCCGCTGCGCTTTCCTGGTCCTTTTCCCTCTTTACTCACCAGCTATTTTCGATTCTTTGTCCCCGAAGTCCTGCGTAAAGCAGAGCATATTCTCTGCGACTCCCAATCGACCGCCGAAGATATCATCCAGTTTTACCGAATTTCCGAGAAGAAGATTACGTCGATCCCCCTCGCCTATAACGCCAAGCATTTCTATCCACACCAAATCAAAACAGGGAATTATTTTCTTTACTTGGGGCGACAGGACATTTACAAAAATCTGGAGCGCATGATCGCTGCTTTTGGGCTGATAGGCAACGAGTACGAATTTTGGATCGCAGGTCCTGAGGATTCAAAACAGACTCCCCTGCTCAAAGCGCAAGTCGCTCAGTTGAAATTGGGTTCGCGTATTCGTTTTCTCGACTATGTCCCTTTTTCGGAATTGCCAGCGTTAATCGAAGGGGCGATTGCTCTCATGTTTCCGACGCTGTGGGAAGGTTTTGGTCTGCCAGTTCTTGAAGGAATGGCCTGCGGCACGCCCGTGATTACTTCTGCCCTCTCGTCGATTCCAGAAGTGGCTGGTGATGCAGCTCTGTTCGTCGATCCTTACTGCACTCCCGCCATTGCAGAAGCGATGGCTGCCATTGCTGAGACTCCCAACTTGCGCTCGCAACTTCGGGAGCGGGGTTTGGCTCAGGTCAAGCATTTTAGCTGGGAAAAAACTGGCCAACAGACAGCCAGCGTGCTCGCGCGCTATCTCTGAGCTCCAGCTATCTGCAGAACCGCACTTCTGCTAAAAGTAATGCTTCTGAAATTGCAGCAGACGTGCCAGTTCTTCACTGGGGCCTTTGATGCGCAACTGTTTGATCTGAACTTCGAGCGCGCGACGAGCTTGATCCCGACTGACTGGCTCAAAGCGTAGTCTTTCAACCTGGGTCACCCGAAAAAAGAGTTGCTGGGTGTAGAGGGTCGAGTAAAGCGCAGCACTGTCCGTAGTCTGACAAATCAGATACAGGAGGCCAAACATGGGGTGGGTTAGGTACTGTTCAGAATCCATCCAGCTTTCCTTTCCTTTGCCGCCTATGGGATGACCATAGCGCCTTTTACAGAGGTTATGTCAACATGGCGCTATGTCAATCTTTCCCCAAGTCGTGATCGCCTATCGCAGTGGCGATGCCAAAAGCGAAGCCGAAGCCGCTCGCTGTGCCACTTTGCTCCAAAAAATCGGTTCTGATGTCTTAGTCGCCCCCTCTGGGACGGATCACAATCCCTATCCTAGTTTTATCGCTGCTACCCAGGGAAAGATCGATCTCGCCATCTCTTTGGGAGGAGACGGCTCCACCTTGGCGGCAGCGCGCCACCTTGCTGGGTTCAACGTGCCAATTTTGGCGGTGAATGTCGGTGGGCACCTCGGATTTTTAACCCAGCCCCCAGAAGTATTGCAGGACGGTGGTTGGGAAAGGTTGATCGCGCAGAACTACGTGATCGAGGAGCGGATGATGCTCCAGGCAACTTTGGGAGGCCAACCACCCCTGCCGGAAAATCAACCATTTTTTTGCTTGAACGAGTTTTGCATAAAGCCCACCAGTGAACAGCGCCTTTCGACGATCATCTTAGAACTCTCCGTCGATGGCGAGATCGTTGACCAAGTCCACGGAGACGGATTATTGATTTCGACGCCGACGGGTTCGACCTCCTACACAGTCTCCGCCAATGGCCCGATCATCGCCCCGACCTTAGATTCGATCACGATCACCCCAATCTGTCCACTATCGCTCTCCAGTCGCGCTGTCGTTCTCCCTGCCACCGATGTCTTGGAGATCACCCCCCTTCAGGATTTGGATCGCAGCATTCGGCTTTGGGCTGATGGGGTACTTGCCTGCCCAGTCACCCTCTGCCAACCGATCCGCATCGAGAAAGCCCGTTATCCAACCAAACTGCTGATTATTGAAGAACGGCACTCCTATTTTCGGACTCTGCGCGAAAAATTGCAGTGGGCGAATACGCGGATTCGGGCAGACCGTGGAGCCTGCGCGACCTGAAAAAAAGATTGAATCCTGGGAATTGGATATGCTAATTCTTTACGTCGGGATCGAGTACGATCCCACGGGAAATAAACTTACTCAATTGCCCCAAAGAGAAGAGCAAGAGGACAATAATCAGCAAACTGCCCATTCGGGTAAAGGCGAGGCGAGCAAGGCCGATCTGAGCCTGTTTGCGGGTCGCATTGGCTTCTTTTTGAGATTCAGCCCGTGCTGCATCGATGCGTCCCCGTGCTTGACTTGGGTCGAAGGCCGCAGGCAATCCGCCGGATTTGGCAAGTTCTTCGAGGCGATTGGATTGGCGGTCGATCTCGTCGGTGAGTTTCCCCAGTTGTTGGTCGATCTTTTCGGTCGTCTCGCTGTAGAGGCGAATGCTATCAAAAACGTAGAGCGGAATCGAAATGCCAAAAAGCACCACCATCACGGTGCAGTAGATCTGAAGTCGGCCAAGCTTTTGGGGTTTTTCTTGCATGTAAAGACCTGCACCGCTCAGGGCAGTCCCAATAAGCAGTAAGGGAGCAAAACTGATCGCATTATTGATCGTCTGGAGTTCCCAACTGGGATTGAGAAATCCGGGCGGCACAAAGGAAGCGATAACGTTGAGGAGAAATAGGCCATTTAACGCCAATCCAGTTAGCGAAAAAAAGCGTTCTAGGGGATTCCCAGCGATTAACCTTGTGAACACAATGTTCTTTCCTACTTGTTCACCGCGATTGTAAACGACCCCAAGGGTTATCTCGGAGCCTCAAATGAGCGATCTTAGCGATACGATCTGTGCCATCGCCACTGCCGTTGTCCCGCAACAGGGCAGTGTCGGGATCGTGCGCCTTTCTGGAACGGCAGCCCTCTCGATTGCCCAACAAGTTTTTTGCCCCGCCGGAAAACCGATCTGGGAGAGTCACCGTCTGCTCTATGGCCATTTTTTGCGCGCCGATGGCACATTTTTGGACGAATGTTTACTGCTCTACATGCAGGCACCCCGCTCATTTACGGCTGAGGATGTGATTGAATTTCACTGCCACGGCGGTATGACCATCGTTCAACAGGTATTGCGTTCCTGTGTAGCTCACGGTGTAAGGCTGGCACGGCCAGGAGAATTTAGTCTGCGGGCTTTTCTCAACGGGCGCATCGACCTCACCCGTGCCGAAGCGGTGGCAGAATTGGTTGGTGCGCGCTCTCCAGAAGCGGCATCTTTGGCCATGGCAGCCCTCCAAGGCAAACTCGCCCAGGCTGTCGCAGTAGTTCGCGAACGCTGTTTAGCGGTATTGGTCGAACTAGAAGCCCGCATCGACTTTGAAGACGACTTACCCCCCCTAGACGAAGCTTCGATCCGCCGCGAGCTTCGAGAAACCCTCGCGCAAGTACGGGACTTAATGGCCACTAGCCAGCGGGGTGCCCTGTTGCGCACTGGTCTTAAAATTGCCATTGTTGGTCGTCCCAATGTCGGTAAGTCCAGCTTGCTGAATGCCTGGAGCCGAACGGATCGGGCGATTGTGACCGACTTGCCAGGAACGACCCGCGATGTCGTTGAATCGATGTTGAATGTGCGTGGTATTCCTGTACAAGTCCTCGATACGGCTGGGATTCGCGAAACAGCGGATACTGTGGAGCAGCTTGGAATTGCCCGCTCACGTTCAGCAGCACGGGAAGCAGATCTTGTCCTTTTGGTCATTGACCGAACAGCAGGATGGACGTGTGAAGACAGCGAAATCTACATGCAGGTGCGCGAACGGCCTTTGATCTTGGTGGTGAATAAATCGGATGCAGATGGGCCACAAATTTTCAGCCCCTCTAAGGGGATTCTGGCGAGCGTTGAGACCTGTGCGACCCAGGCAACGGGCATTGATGCCCTCGAAACAGCCATTCTTAGCGCCATTGGGGCGGATCGCGTTCAAGCAAACAATAGCGAATTTGCCGTAAACGAGCGCCAGTACGAAAGTCTACTTCGGGCTGAATCTGCCCTCGCCAAAGTGATGGAGACCGTCGAGACGAAGATGCCCTTAGACTTCTGGACTATCGACTTGCGCAGTGCGGCAACGGCTCTCGGTGAACTGACTGGAGAAACGGTCAGTGAAGCAGTGCTCGACCGCATTTTCAGTCGGTTCTGTATCGGGAAATAAGCTGATTTCCCAGCTTCGCAGCGGCAGTGCGCGACCGGCCTTTCCAGCACTTCTGGATGCGGAGCCTCAGCCGCTTAGGATCGCCTAACGCTTACAAATCTTTATGTTCGTTCAGATCTTGGGAAACCCCTGATAGACTGGGACGCACAGAGCTTCGGAACCTTGTTTAGCTATGGTTGATTCCCTTAAAAAACCTGATGTTGCCCAGAGAGTCAAACAAGAAACCCTGCTGACTCCTCGTTTTTATACCACTGACTTTGATGCGGTGGCGAAGTTAGATATTTCCGCCATGGAAGCAGACTTCCGGGCGATGCTGGCCGAATTTGAAACGGACTACAACAGAGAGCATTTTCAACGGGATGAGGCATTCGAGGCAGAAGCGCGCCAGATCGATCCGCAGTGGCGCGAATTGATGGTCGAATTTCTGGAGCGTTCCTGCACCTCGGAATTTTCAGGATTTTTGCTTTATAAAGAAATTTCCCGTCGGATCAAAGACCGCAATCCGCTGTTGGCAGAAGGGTTCAAGATGATGGCGCGGGATGAAGCAAGGCACGCTGGTTTTTTGAACAAGTCCATGGCTGACTTCGATCTCGCCCTCGACCTGTCCTTTTTAACCAAGAACAAAAAATACACTTACTTCAAGCCAAAGTTTATCTTTTACGCCACCTATCTTTCCGAAAAGATTGGCTACTGGCGCTATATTGCGATCTTTCGCCATCTCGAAAAGCACCCTGAAAACCGCATTCATCCGCTGTTCAAGTTCTTCAAGAACTGGTGCCAGGATGAAAATCGCCATGGAGACTTCTTTGCAATCTTGCTCAAGAGTCAGCCCGACTTGCTGAAGGGCGTGGTCAATCGACTCTGGATTCGCTTCTTCTTGCTGTCTTTTTGCTTGACGATGTATCTTAACGACCGCAAACCCGACAATCTCTACAGTGCTCTGGGCTTAGATGCTGGCGAGTATGCTCTGGATGTTCTGCACAAGACGAACTTAGACAGCGGCAAAGTCTTTCCGTTGATCTTGGATCTTGACAATCCTGCGTTTCGTCGCGGACTGGATGCCTGTGCGGACATCAATCTGCAACTTGAGCAGACAAAAGGGAACAAGTTGGCGAAGCTGCCTCTGATGGCACGCCTAGGGTTCGAAGCGCTCAAACTCTATCTTTTGAAACCACTCACTGCTCCCCAAGCAGAAATGGTTCGTTAAGATAGGCGAAAGTTCGGGAGGCGCATATGTCTGGCAAAGGTGCAGGAGCATTCCTTGGTGGCGTACTGTTGGGAACTGCCATTGGCAGCATCCTAGGCATCCTACTCGCCCCCAATTCGGGCAAAGAGACCCGTAGGTTGCTTAGGCAACAGCTAAAAGAAACCCCAAACTCTCCTGAAGACGCTTCTCAGAACGCCCGAGCAGAGATCGAAAAGCTTGTGGAGTCTGCCCGTAAAAGCCTTGACGAGACTATCGAAAAGCTCAACGAAAATATTGAGGCGAACCGCTCGAACCACACTTCCCTTGAGAATAATATTGAGGTGGCGGTTGCTCCGCCTGCCAGTGAAGTCTGAAAATTTTTAAGGGGGCGTGAGCCCCCTTTTGAACTCTAGTAAAGTTCGTCTTCCTTGTGGGTTGCGATCGTGCAATCAGAGGTGGCATAAGCGACGCAGGTTAGTACGTAGCCAGCTGCAATCTGATCGTCATCCAAGAAGGACTGATCGCCTTGATCGATCGTTCCACTGACGACCTTACCAGCACAGGTAGAGCAAGCACCCGCGCGGCAAGAGAAAGGAAGATCTAAACCCTGACGTTCAGCGGCGTCCAGGATGTACTCGTCTCCGGGGACGTCAATTGCCTTATCACCACTGGGGGTTTTCAGGGTTACTTTAAATGTTGCCATGTCGGTCGTTCTCCCGCAAAGGACTCTATGAAGCCACAACTTCTCAAGGTACCACATGCCATCCTCGGTTTGCGGGCAACTCAGTAGGCATTTTTTCTTCAACCAAAACTGTGGCAAGCTAAAAGGGTTGGCTGCCCGGTATTCCTATGCAGACGCTCAATCCTGCCCCTACTGCCTCCGCCCTCTTTCGTCGTGCCACCCGCCCTGTAGTCGTCGGCGACATCGTCATCGGCGGCAACGCTCCAGTTGTCGTGCAGTCGATGATCAACGAGGACACCCTCGATATTCAAGGCTCTGTCCAGGCGATCCGCAACTTGCACAGTGCAGGATGCGAAATAGTGCGCGTCACCGTGCCCTCCCTGGCCCATGCCCGTGCCCTTGAGCGCATCCGCAAGACCCTCGAAGACACCTACAAACCCGTCCCCCTCGTAGCCGATGTCCACCACGACGGCGGCCCCATTGCCCTCGAAGTCGCTCGCCACGTCGATAAAGTGCGGATCAATCCCGGACTGTTTGTGTTTCGGCGCACACGCTTAGGTGACTACACCCCAGAAGATATTGCCCACGCCCGTTTCCAGATTCGTGAAGAACTCAAACCCCTCGTCGATGTCTTAGGTGAGCAGCACAAGGCAATGCGCATCGGGGTCAACCATGGTTCCCTCTCCGAAAGAATGCTCTACATGTACGGCGATACCCCAGAGGGCATGGTGCAATCGGGTCTGGAATTTATCGAAATCTGCGAAGAACTGGGCTATCGCAATCTCGTGATTTCAATGAAAGCCTCGCGGGTACAGGTGATGATCGCTGCCTACCGCCTCGCCGCCAAGACCTACGACGCATTGGGCATGAATTATCCCTTCCACTTGGGTGTGACCGAAGCAGGCGATGGGGAATATGGCCGAATCAAGTCCACAGCGGGTATTGCAACCCTTCTTGCTGACGGTATCGGCGACACGATCCGCGTCTCCCTCACCGAAGACCCGATCAAAGAAATCCCCGTCTGCTACGGCATTCTCCAAGCCCTCGGTCTACGGCGCACCATGGTTGAGTACGTGGCTTGCCCCAGTTGTGGCCGCACCCTGTTCAACTTAGAAACCGTGCTCCATCAAGTTCGCGAAGCCACCAAGCACCTCACAGGACTGAACATCGCCGTCATGGGCTGCATCGTCAACGGCCCCGGTGAAATGGCGGACGCGGACTACGGCTACGTGGGCAAGACCCCTGGGATGATTTCTCTCTACCGGGGTCGCGACGAGATCAAAAAAGTGCCTGAAGCCCAAGGGGTCGAGGAACTGATCGCCTTGATCAAAGGCGATGATCGCTGGGTCGAGCCAAAAGACGAAAGCTTGTAGCCAAGCAGCGAAGCCGATACAATAGGCCACTCCCCTTGAGCGATGCCTGTGCAGTCCCTTTCTAAAATCCTGGCCAACTACAGCAACACCGAAATGCTGCGCAGCCAAAAGTTTGTGCAGTTGCAGCGCTGTTGGTCGCAGGTCGTCGGCGAGGCTGTCGCACCGCACACCCGACCAGTGCGCCTCCAGGATGGCATTCTCTACGTGGCTGCCTCCAGTTCAGTTTGGGCACAGAATCTTCAGTACCAACGCCGATTGTTGATCGACAAGATTACCGAAATCTGGATCGGTGGTGAAGCGATCCGCGACTTGCGCTTCGAGACAACTGGATGGCATACGACCTACAAAAAAAGTCGTCGCAGTCTGGTCAATTCGGATCACCCTTCTTTTGGTCGCCTCAAAAGAGCGCCAGTAGAACCCGTCGTCGGCGAAACCCTTTTGGAACAGAAATTTAATCGCCTCCGATCTCTAGCCCGTTGGCGCACTTCCCAGATGGCGACTTGCCCCCGCTGTCGGATGGCCGCCACCCCTGGCGAATTGGAGCGCTGGCAGATGTGTGGTTGTTGCGTCGTGGAGAACGCCCGTTGAAGCGAGTCCTGTTGATCCTCTGTGGTTTTCTCTGTATCAGCCAGACTGTCCTCGCTGCTCCAACCCTGCCCAAAATCATCGACGACCCCCAACTCGATGTAGCCATTGCCGAAGTCCGCAGCCAGTTCTTAGCCACCCAGACCTTCAAGCGTCTCGATGTTGTCCTCCTCCTTCCCAACAAAGACGGCAGTTGGCGGCGCGGTTCCTACCACCCCGATGCCCTCGCCTATCCAGCCAGTTGCGTCAAACTCGCCTACATGGTCAGTGCTATTCACTGGTGCAGCATCCAGAAAAAAGCACCCAACTGTCTCGATGCCCATGTCCGCCCGATGGTCGTCGATTCAGACAACGTGGAAACCGGGATCGTCGTCGATACTATCGCCGGAGCGCCAAACTTCTCAGCCTTCACGCCGAAAACCCGTGGTTACGCCATCTGGCTCGACAAACGCCTCTACACCGAAAAATACTTGCAAACCCACGGACTCTTAGGCAAACAGCGAATCTACAACAAAACCTATCCAAGCAATTCCGGCGAATCTCCGAGTAGAGCGGAGCAAGTTGCAACGAGGACGCGGGGACGAAACTTGATGAACCCGCGTCTCAGTGCGTCCTTGATGCTGGCTATCATCACCGGCACCGTGGAACCCCAGGCGACTGCCTACATGCGCGAACTCTTGGTCAGTCCCAACTTCGACGTACAAAGTTCCTTCGGCTTCGGCCTCCCACCAGGTAGCATCAACGAAAACAAAATTGGCCTTGCCTACGACACCCTCGAAGACATCGCCCACATCGTCCTCCCCAACGGCCAAGAACTGATCCTCGCTGCCTTTTCCGATGGTTGGAACCAGAAGCAACCAGAGCCTTACGATGGCGCTCTCCTCGGTGGCTTCGCAGAACTCTTGATCGAACGCCTCGGCCTCGACACGGGCAGCCCGCCGAAACTGAAATTTCCTGCCACAACTGCCACTCAGAGTGGTGAATGGACACCCTGCGGTACTGGTCTTTGCTCTCCCCGAACCACGAGTCTGCAAACGCTTACCTGGAACCTGAAAGTCCCCCAAACTGGACGCTACGAAGTCACCATCTGGTACCCCGAAAGCCCTGACTACGCCACCGACGCACCTTTCACCATCGTCCACTCAGAAGGTGCAACCACTGTCCGTCTCAATCAACAAGTTTGGGGGAACCGCTGGGTCAAACTTGGAGATTTCAACTTCGATGCTGGACAAGGCAACATCGTTCTTAGTAACCAAGTCACCCAACCCAGCCACCCCGTTTCAGCCGCCATTGTGAAAATCACAGCTTATCCTTCTCGTAAGTGAAAAGGATTCTAGCCAGGAACCCACTTTGCGATTGAATCGCGGGACTTGATGGCGGTTCGATTCAGGTGGCAGAGCAGGCTATTCTGGCTGTTGCTTGCGAGGCAAAGAACCAGGCACGATTTCGATCCCGCCGACGATCGCTTCGAGGTCGTCTTGGCTGAGGGGGCAAGAAAGCTCACAAAATGCATATGCTTGTCTTGAGTTTGCTCCTTGACTCAGAGTGGATGAGCGCTTAAAAACGCTCCGAAGCAGCATAGAGACAAGTGTGGGATGTTCCATGATCAAATCCTTTTTACTTTCAGTCTTACACTCAATTTATTCCCCATGAGGCGCAAAGTGTAGGTCAATTTTTGGCTTCAGTTGTCTACAATTTGCTACTCTCGATAATGCCTGTTCAAAGCGCCGAAACGCTTCTTGTGAAGCAAGTTCTTCAATGGTCAAAAGACTGAGAGCAAGCAACTTTTCGAAGGCAGGGAGTTTGCGGGTATGGCGGTCATGATCTTCAATATATTCGAGGTTGTGGGCAGCATCGAATACGAGCGCTTGTAAGATTGCAAAAGCAGGGTCGCTGAGGCTGGGTTTGCCACGATAATTCTCAAGGCGACCACCTAAGCGGTAGGCCGGAAATTCGGCAAGGCCAACAAACTGTAAAAACCAATTTGCGCGATATCTTCCAGACACAGACAAGATTCCCATGTAGTCAGCCAGAAATTCATCAAAGAGATTATTGCGCATCGAACCGAAGAGTCTGCGGGTAAAGTAGTGGGTACATTCGTGCTCTAAACGAATCGTGGCAGATGTTGCTAGCCAGTCTTCTGGCTGTAAATCAAGTGCTTCGGCTGGGATCCCACTATAGGAACCTTCACTGAGCAAAATGAAACAATCTTGGTAGAGTTCTTTGTGTGGCAGAATTTGATGC
Organism: Gloeobacterales cyanobacterium ES-bin-313; assembly: GCA_014379585.1. Classification (GTDB taxonomy): domain Bacteria; phylum Cyanobacteriota; class Cyanobacteriia; order Gloeobacterales; family Gloeobacteraceae; genus JACMLN01. The sequence goes on from JACMLN010000108.1 coordinate 60,147, forward strand.
CACACTTGTTTCCAGGTTTCGTTTTCGCCGGGCAATTCGCACCAGGCGTGATGCATCCGCCAAATACGATCCCAATTATTAAATCCAGCGACCATGCAGGCACCCATGGAGTTAGGCACCGTGGTCGGTTCGTTGTAGCGGGTCAATGCCTGTACTAAGGAGACAAAATCGCGGCGGTGTGGAGCGATCAACACGGGAATTTCGCCAGCCAAACTGGGATGAATCAACAGCTTGAGCACTTCGGGTTGTTCCAGCATCAACCCCTGGGGCCAACGTCCCTCCTGGGGCCAGACCCCTTGACTGACGGCGGCTCGGTAGCTCACTTCACTACTGATGCCCGACAAAATTGGAAACTGAAACTGGATAAAATAGCGCTTGAGTACAGCAAATACACTGGTTTGCTCCGCTTCTTCGCGGTAACTTTTCCAGATGCTGAGGTGGGGCTCTGCTGGTAGAGGGAGATCGAGGGGAAGTTCTAGCCACCCACAGTGAAAGGGGTTGGCGTTGTATTTAAGCAACTCGGGCAGGGAGAGATCGTCGGCTCCGTAGCTTTTGAGAACGCGGGTACGAAAGGGTATTTGCATCAGAGGCTTCCTGTCGCTTGGCGCAGATCTGCATAGGACTGGTTGTACTGCAAAGTCGTGGCAAGCAAGGCACCACGCGCTTGGGTCAGGTCAGCCTGGGCACCGAGTACCTCAAGTTGGGTGGCAACACCGACACGAAAGCGCATCCGTGCATAGTCAAGGGCAAGGCTCGCTTGTTGCAGGGCTTCTTGACCGAGGCGGATTTGTTGGCTGGCTGCCTGCATTCGTTCGTAGCTCTGTTCTACCTGAAAGCGGAGGCTATTTGTCTGACGAATGTAGTCCAGCCTTGCTAGATTTGCTTCTGCCTCAGCCGACCGAGCCGAGGCCCAGGCGACGCCTCCGTCAGTTAAAGGAACACTGACTTGAAAGCCGACTGTCGTTGTCAAGGTGCGATCCGCAAGCTGCAGGGTGCTGGGAATGCCATCACCGGCGTAGTTGGTGATCGATGTGCCAAATTGCAGGGTATTGTCGTAGCCAAGGCTGCTGATCAACTGCACTTGGGGGCCGAGTTGCGCCAACGCTGCGTTGCCTTGGGCGAGGGCTTGCTGCTCGCGGCTAACCGCCTGGGTGAGTTCTACTCGGTTGTTGAGGGCTTGGAAGATCGTCTCTTCAAGACTGAACAGCCAAGGGGTAGAGGCCGCGATCCCATCTCGTGCGCTCAGTTCTGTGGGAACTGCAAAATTAAGATAGCGGGCGAGATCCCGCTGGGCGACCACTTTAAGACTGCGTGCGTCGAGCACACCCTGCTGGGCTTTGAGCACCTGCACTTGGGCACGAAGGACTTCAAACTGGGTCTGAACCCTCGCTTTTGCGAGTTTCTCGGTATCTTGAAGGGTTTCTTTGCTACTCGCTAGGGTTAGTTTGGCGATTTCAAGCTGGCTTTGCGCTTTTTGCAGGGCAATGTAGGCACGGGTCACGTCTATTTTTAAAAGTTGGATCTGGCGCTCTACTTCGAGGGTGGAGACCTGGAGACCCGCCGTTGCGGCCTCAAGCTGAGACTGTACCAGCCCCGAAGAAAAGAGCGTCCAATTGCTACGCAGTGTCATCGAAGGAAGCGCTGAACTCCACCTCAAACTGCTGTTCGTGTAGTCGGTGCCAATTTGATCTTTACTCGTCAAAGCAGAATTTACGTTTAACAGAAAGTTGACAGTGGGCAACAGTTTCGCCTGGACGATGCGCAGACTCTCCTCGGCCATCTGACTGCGCAGACGGGCTGCATAGAGATCTGGATTGCGTTGGAGTGCCTGGTTGATCGCCTCGTCTAAGGAAATCGCCTGAGTCACCTGGGTGCGCAGGTCGAAGGCAGTGGTGGGTTTACTCGGTGCTAGCAGCGAAAGGGGCTGTCCCCCAGCAAGAGTTTCTGCTCTGGCCGATGGGAGAACCCCAATCCAGGCAATACCCAATAGAAAATAAACTGAAAAATGGGGAGACATAGTGCAACCTCAAGAGGAGATGTTAGCTCTCTTCTACGGAGAAGAAGAAACATCCGGTTGCGGCAATTGTAAAGGTCAGCTCTGGGTGCACAGTTGGATCATCTTTCGCCAATCTGGGATGGCCTATTGTCTGTGTGGTGGGCACGATAAGCTTTTGGGGAAAGACCAACTTTTTGACGAAATCGCTTAGTGAAGTAGGCCGCATCTTCGAAGCCGACCCGGCTGGCAATTTCATTGATGGAAAGCTCCGTATGTAAAAGCAACTGCGAAGATTTTTCGAGGCGCTTTTCGGTGAGCAGATCGACAAACGTTTTGCCCGTCTCGCGCTTGAGGAGATGGGCAAGGTGGCAAGAAGATAAATAGAGTTGGCCAGCAGCTTCTTCGAGGCTAAGTTTTTGATGGAATCCTTCGTCGATCAGACGCAAAGTACGTACGAGGACTTCTTTTTTGCGGGCAGTTGGCACAGTTTGGGGCATCAAATTCTGGATTACCTCGGCGTGGGAACGAAAGGCATGACCAATCAAGATCGTCAGCAAGGCGCGCTGGATATCCTGGGCACAGGGGCAGTGGTTGTTTTTTTCTTGGAGCAACGTCAAACAAAGTTGTTCGATCTGGAGGGCAAGTTCTGGCTTCAGGTGGAATTGCAGCTGTTTTTGCAGGGCAAAGGGAGCAAGTAGGGGCAAGCGGTAGGGGTCGTGGTCAGCTGCAACGCTGGAGGTTGGGGGTAAAAATTTAAGGTCGAAAGTGATGATAAAAAACTGGCTGCCTTGATGCGCCTGTAGACAGTGCAAAGTCTGGGGAGCAATGAAGTAAAGACTTCCCGGTTGCAGCAAAAATGTGTGGGTGCCGATCTGATGCGTGCCACTGCCAGCATGGAAGTAGAGAATTTCTAGGTCTTGGTGGGCGTGGGCAGTAAAGGACTTGCCCTGTTCGTTGTTCGTCTGAATATCAAAGTGTGACTTAGGGGAAACACAGGGAGAGCTAAATACCATCGCAACACCTGAGGAGAGAGAATTAAGACGCAGACAGTTGTTCGATCCAAGTCGGAACCAACACGACTTCGCCAAAAGTTGCCTGTGCGGCAATTAAATCGTGGGCAATCTGGATGTATTGGAGGGGAAGAACCAGGCTAATTGCAGCCTGGAAGGTTCGTGCTGCCAGAAGGTGCAAAATCTGGTCAAAGTCCTCAGCAGCAATGCTCTGCAAGGCTCCACTGATCGATCCATTCTTTTGAATCAAGTCCAGGACATTGATCGTTGCCCATCGACTATCAAGGCAGCCTGCACAGACAATCCGGCCACCTGCACTGAGCATATCGATGGAGCTTTGCAGGCAATGGTGACCGACAAGATCTAGAACTAGCGTTGCACCAAGTCCCTGGGTGGCCTCCATCACCAAAGGCACCAGATTCGTCTCAGCAGGATCGATGACGGTGTTTGCCCCTAAAGATCGCAGGGCATCGGCCTTGGCAGGATTGGCGACAGCGACCGTCATTGCCCCGCACCAGTGGGCAATTTGGAGCGCAGAAGTCCCAACGCCACTGGAGGCAGCCCAGACCACCACACGTTCTGTCTCCGCCTGCAATTTCCCTTTATAAAACAGAGCACTCCAAGCCGTGCAGAAAGCTAATCCCGCACTAGCGGCGCGGATATAGTCCAAGTCAGGGGGAATGCGACGCAGATAGCGGGTCGGCAGAGCAATAAATTCAGCGTAGGTACCTTGGTGGATATGGTCAAATTCACCGAAGGCCGCGACGATCCGCTCGCCGATCTGCCAACCCTGCACCGCTTTGCCAACCTCAACAGTTGACTGTGGTCGCATGGATGCGTACCAGTACCTCGCCCACACCAGGTTGCGGCGTAGGAACAATTTTGTATTCCAAGTCCCCTTGCCCATACATGACAACAGCACGCATTGATGACATCCGTTGGATCGTTGTGGGCAAGACTAAGAGGTTTATGCACTAAAAACAATAGAAGATCTTTTGGGTGGAGTGGCGGATTTTTAGGGTTTCTAGAACTTTAGAATTTCTTCAAATGAAACAACTTCTATTAGCTACGTTTGCCGAGAAATCGAAAAATTCATCAACTAAATCAAAAAATTGAATGGCGAAAACTAACAAGATCATTTAGGTTGGCAAAAAACAAATAACGAAAATTTTGTTAAGAAAATCTGATAACCCCCCCTAAACTTGCCATCTTAAGCCCTAAAAGTCGCTCTCTATCTGATTCTGAGAGAGTTCTGCTATAAATCTTAACGTGAGTTCGGGTTAAGCATTTGTAGCAACAAAAGGCTTCCTGGGCTGATGGCAATAGCCTCTAAAGATACGAGGGTTAACTCCGTGTCACGATCAGCCCACTTGATAGATTGACCAGGAAGTTAGTTGGGCTGCGATGCCTTGTATGCTCTATCTGAGCAATATTTTTAAGTTGGTCATTCACTGTTTCAATTAGCCCACGCCTACGTAGCCACAGCTTGTCATTCAAACTCATTAGGCGATTCTTCATGTTCAGACGCAATCCTAAAGGACACCCCAAGGGTGCTTCCTTCAGGGCGCTAGCTTCGCGTCGTTTGGTGATCAACGCGATACTAATCTGTTCGCGCAAGTGTCTACCAAGCGCCTGGCCGATGTAGCCCCTGTCGCCAAAGACTTTACCCCTCAAACCTTTGAGTAATCGGATGACGGGCTTACGGTCATCCGTATTGCCAGGGGTGAGCGTCATATTGAGCAGTTCACCTCGCTCATTGATGACCAAGTGCAATTTGAAGCCGTAGAACCAGCCTACTGAGATCATTCCTTGAGCAGCCAGGTTCTTAAAGACTTTATTGGAGTGTGCTCGAAGCATATGACAGACATGTAAGGAAGTGGAGTCGATAAAACTAATGCCTGTGCAAGTGCCGAAACACTGACGCAGGTAGGCACACAAAGGTAAGACAGTCGAAGGCATCCACTCAATGAAGCGCTGGTAGCTCACCAAGCCTGGAAAGGCAGCACGCCAATGCACCAAGACCCATTCTGTATAGAAGGCTTTGAAGTGACGATAGGCAGATTGATGAAAGGCAATGACGATAGTGAGAATTTCGCTCAATCCGAGTCTGCGGGGTCGGTTTCTGTGCTTGAGGCCGTCACTGAGCAATTTCTCTGCCACTGCGGTTCGAAAGTGCGACAAAAGTCATCGACAGAGCAAAACAGGGCTTCTAGACTAAGCATAGGCAGTTCAGGGTTGGTGGTGTGGTAATCCCAGCCTATCGAACTGCCCTTTTCTTATCCCGAACTGGCGTTCAGTTAGATGAGCTTCAGACTTATGTAGGGAGAAAAACAAGATCTGGCTCTGGACAGCAAGCAATCAGGCAGTTTCAGGAATTCTGGCTTGGGTGATCGGTGACCGAAGTTCCGAGGCTTTCAATCTCCTCTAGCAGATTGTGGAAAGCTGGCAATGCGCCTGGCATGTGACTGATGGCTACGTCGTCTACAAATCGTTCATTGAGGCGAAAGAACAGTTGATCAGAAAAACGAGAATGACGCGGGTTGAAGGAGAGAACTGCCGCTTGCGCCGTTATCTAGCTCGCTTGCACCGCGAGACATTGTGCTATTCAAAGACAGTAGAGGTGTTGAAATTGTCAGTACGGCTACTGGCGCGTAATCTGCGAACAGGAATTATATATATCACGCCATGATCATTGCCCGTTTCTGCAACGCCCAACTCCTTCCTCCTTAGCCCACGCACCTGTTTGGGTTGGCATTGATGTCTGCAAGCTCTGTCTTGATGTTGCACTTCGTCCCTCTGGACAAACCAGCAGCTTGGAGAACTCTGATGCTGGAGTCGCTTCCCTCATCGAGAAAGCTCGGCGGTGCGGGGCTGGCCGCCGCACTCCGCCGGCCAGCCCCGCACCGTTAGGCAACCTGCTAGCCGCTCGGCATTTGAGCGATCGAACACCGTCCGGGCGGTCTCGTTGAAATCGGCGCGGCTCAGGCGGCGCTGGGACGCGCCCCGGCGGTTGAGCGCCGCCAGGAATGCGCGCAGGCGCGGTGTGCCGACCGAACGCTCGATGGTGTCGAGCAACAGGGCGGGTTTGGCGTAGCGGTTGGCGTAGATCCAGGACGAGTCCGAGGGCGTTTCGACGATCGCCGGGGACTCGCCAGCCTGGGCTGTCGCCTGGCGATAGCTCTTGAGCAGAGCCGTGTAGGCATCTGGGCCGTAAACTTCGCGGACGAACTGGGCAGCGGAATATTCGGCGAGCCCTTCGTTGAGCCAGTCGTCCGCTGGGGTGTACTCCGCATACGACCACCAGAAATGCCCCACCTCGTGGCCCATCAACCAGGGGAGGTACGGATAGCCCTGCGCGGTGGAATTGGCAAGTTCTGCTTCAGGAACGACGATCAGCGGCAGGCGCGCGTAGCTGAGCGGCCCGGGGCGTGGTGAAAAAGCGACGCTCGCCCGCACCGGCACCTCCGTGTCGCCGAACCACTCGCGGTAGAGGGCAGCAGCGCGCTCGACGGCATCCGCAGCATCCCGCGCGTGTGCTAGCGATCTCTGAGGTAGGGTTGAACGCGCCAGTGCCTCGAAGCGGGTAGCCTTGGCGGGCAACAGGCGGACGAAGGCGGGCGAAGCAACCAGAGCGATGTCGCTGACCGGCTGTTCCGAGCGCAGGCTATATCGGGCTATTCCCTGACCAGCACGCTCTTTAACTAGCGTTCCGTTGGCAGCGACGACAAATTTCTCGTCCAGTTCGAGCGCGACGCGGTAGTACAGTTTGCCCTCGAGCAGCGGATACCAGGCTCCGTAAACCGACAGCTCGACCAGCTCGGGTGAGATCTGATTGCGACCGTCTTTAGTCAGCACGCCTTCCCCAGCGTAGTCCACTTCGACTTGCCGGGTCGGGCAGGGCACTGTGTACACTCGTTGGGTGGCTGTCGAGCTGGTGTCGCCGTCGAGGGTTTCGACGGTTCGTCCGTCCACTTTAAGCCGCTCGACGCGCAACACCCGGTTCAGCCGAAAGTTCAGGCGTCCGTCGCACACAGGAGCCAGGATCTTCGCGCTCACTCGCAGAGATTCCCGAGCCGGGTCGACCCTGAGCAACAGCTCGTAGCTGGCCGGGCGCGGCGGAGCGTCCGCTCGCACGACCACCCCACCGACAAGGGCGACTAGACCCACAGCCAACAGGTATACACAGCTTTTCCTGAGCATCACAGCGTCCTCCGGTGTGTTACGACGAGCCCCCCAGCCAGTGCTCTTCAGATTGTTACTAATGGGGCCGCCACCTGGGGCACCATCAAAGCGTATAGCCTGGCGTCAGAATCATCCACCACCTTCTGAATGTAGCGCCCAAGGTTCTCGCACTCGGTGAAGTCACAGGGGTTGCAAAAGTGTTCGGGCGGCACGGAGCGCAGCGCCAGCAAAACGGCCCCGCGGGCCTGCTTGAAGGCATGGATCGCCTCTTTGCGGTTCGCCGTCTCCGCAATTTGGGCCAGTTCGGGAGGGCACTCGACCGAACGGCCGATCGCTGCGCCAATGCGGCGGGCCATGTCGAGTTCCGCGCCAAGCAGGCCGCTCAGCATATCCCGGTTCGCCTGCGTCAAGGGCGCGTCGTAAAGAGCCTCGAACTCACACACTTCGTACTCGTAGCGGTCGAGCAGCAGATGCGCTATCGCCTCGGGGGACGGTGGGCTGTCATCTATCCGGTCGAGGCTTGCCTGCAGCCATAGCACGAAGTCGTGGCCTGCGGACCCCAGTTCCTCCACCGCAGCAAGCAGATTCCAGCCTAGATAGTGGGCGCGGTCGAGTGACTCGCGCGCCGACTTGGACGGCTCAAGCGCACCGAGCGGGCCGTAGCGCTCGACCAGTACCCCAGCGTGGCGCTCGACTTGCTGAAAGTACAACCCGAGGTGGCTGTAGACGTGAAAAGCACCCAGCGCGCGATCGACAGGCCAGTCGTGCAACAAGTGCGGCTCCCGCCGGTTCCAGAGGGCGTACACCCGCGCCGAGAGCGCAGGTGAGTAGCCTCGCCTCAGAATAGTATAGCTTATCTCAAGATCGATCTGCTTGAGGTGCAGGGCTTCGTGCAGCAGGTGTTCGGCGACGGTCCAGGGGTTTTTGAGAGCCGGAGCCGCGAGGAACGTGGTCGCTGGAAAACTACGCAGCGAGAGTGAGGCGGTCTGCAGTTTGCTGATGTTGTTAGGCAGGTTGTCGACGACGGCGATGACGTGGACGTGGCTTAGCGCGCTGCGCGCCAGATTCGGGAACAGCTCCGCCAACAGTTCGGCCCCGCTGCGCAGGACGGCGACGGTCGAATCGTCCGGCGTGCAAAGTTGCAATTTTTTGCCGGAGACGTAGTTGGCGAACATGTAGTGGAAGATGCGCCGGGATGGACTATCTTCTCCTTGTTCGTTCCAGATCGCTCCGTGGTGGATCGCCGAGCCAAGACGCGCGTTGTCGCAATCGACGAGAGGACTGACGAGGCGCTCGGCGCTCAGGTACTCCTCGGCGTGGTTTAAGACCGCCTCGGCCTCGGCCAGGAGCGGGCAGGGAAGGTCGAACTTGAAGTGAGCGATCAAGGCATTGATCGACCAGCGCAGCGTCGGGTCGCCGAAGACGCGGTAACGGCAGTCGAAACTCGCCCCTTCGAACGCCCGAACCAATGCTGCGGCCGTCGGCACGAACTCAGACAGCACCTTGAGACGCAGAGCGTAGCGCTTCTGGGTCAGAGCGTTGATGTAGTCGCAGTTTCCGAAGCGGACGTTACCAGCCAGTTCGGCTTCGATCGGCGACACAAGCAGTGAGTCCTCAAACATATGCTTTTTCTCCTGTGTTTCCATCCAGGACCGGCGGTCGAATCGCCCTTCCTGCGACAAGTCTTCAGACATCCGAGCCCTTAACTTACGCGGGCAGCTTCCATTCGTCGGGCAGATCCTGCCAGGTCTTCGAATCGAGCTGCACCTGTGCGTGCATCCGCTGTGCTCCCGGAAGGCACTGGCGTTTGGCAAACGCCAAGATCTCGAACACCGTTGAGTACCACAAAAGCGGCAACTCGCTGCGCCCCGCCCGCATGTACTCCAACCCCAGTTCTAGAAAGGTCTGGTCGTCGCCCGCCAACAAAGCCGACTTGAGACGTAGCCAGGTGTATGCGCGTGGACAGCACTCCTGAAAGAGCATCCGCGATAGCCAGGGTTGCAAGATGCTCCAGAAGCGCTCGCGCTGCTTGGGATCGACCGCGACCAGGAGCGTGGCTAGCTCGCTGACCACCTGTTGGCAGAGTTTGCTGACCAGTTCTGCGGGAAGAGCCGCAAGGTGAGCGTCGTTCCACTGTCCCGGCAGAGGTGGAGCCAACGGCTGGGTGCCAAGAAACACTAAGATCCGGCAGGCGAGAGCGACCGCCCGCCTGCAGCGACCCGTACGGGCGGAAATGCGAACAAGGTTGAGGGCGAACTGCAAACGGTGCACAAGCAAGATCTCATAGCCATGCCGATTTTCAAGCACATCGTCAGCGTGGAGTCCTTCGAGGGTTTTGCGGCGGGCTTCCTTGTAGTCGCCGCAGCAGTAATCGAGGTACGAAGCAGATTGCATCAGGAAAGTCCGGCAGACTAGACGGGTCTCATCGAGCAGTTCGGGACTATCGAGCCAGGCCGCGACCCGAGCAAAGCACTGCTCCGCCAGGGGATAGTGCCGCTCGCGCACCGCCTGAAAACCGCGGCTGCGGAAGCTGTCGATCTTGCCGATTAAGCGAACCTGTCGTTCGGGCAATTTGTCGTTCAGTGCTTTGTCTAGTTCGACGTAGAAGTTGGCACCGGCTTGCAACCCCGGTGCCGGCGGGGATACCGCCCGCCCTTCGGCGTAACAAGCAAGAATGCGCTGTAGATTGTGCTCTTGGTTGGCAAACGTCGAATGCATAAGCGGCCTCGGCAGTCTCCCATGATGTGGACGGTGAGAATCGAAATTTGCCTTCAGGCCTGAAGGCATGCCAGCGCAAGGAACTAGGGCGGCCGAGCGCCAGATTCTAGGAAGGATCCCTCATTCGGCGGGCGATTGCCCGGTAATCGCCCGCCGGTACCAGCTCAGCGCGTGAGCGCCGGCAGCGTCGAGAGGGGACAAGCCAGTTGGGCTGGGTTGAGGGTCTTGATGCCCTGGACCCAGGGATCGAGCTTTCCGGGAATGACTTCGAGCGTGCCGTCTGGCAACAGCCGCCCCAGCCGATTGCGCTGGTCGTAAAGGGCGACCGTGCACTTGCCGAGGTCGCCGTTGGCACGGATGAGCAAAGAATTCGGCCGGGCTGCATAGCAGACGTAATCTTCGAACATGAAGTCCAGAGGACCGGTGGGCGAACCGTATAGCTTGGTTTTGAGCGCTCGGGTCACACTCGCCTGCTCCGCTTGCGAGAAAATGTTGGTATCGTCGTCGTTCGGACCGCCCAGGTGCTCGACGGCCTTGAAGAAGACGCTGAAGCGTTTGTCGTGCAAAAACTCCTGCCGGAATTGCTCGATCAACTCGTCCATCGACGCCAAGGTTTCGGGCTTGATGTGAACGCGCAGCGAGATCCACACAGGCAAGTCGCTGTCGCGGATGGCCAGCAGATTCGACCAGATCTGGTCGAAGGTGCCTTTGCCGTCAGCTCGTAGACGACTCCGGTCGTGCACATCGCGGGGACCGTCGAGTGAGATCTGATAGGCGGTAACTCCCGCATTGCACAACCTAGTAGCGGTTTTGATATCGAGCAGATAGGCGTTCGTTGTCATCGTGCCCACGTACTTCATCTTGCTGCGGCTGGCGAGTGCGGTTGCATGCTCGGCAACCTCAAAAACGATGTCCTTTGCTACGAGCGGCTCGCCGCCGAACCAGGAAACGCGCAAATTGCTGAGGTCTTCGTGGCGCCGGGTCAGCAACGCCTTAATCCCCTCGATGGTTTCACGCTTCATGCGACCGATAGAAAAATCTTCGTAGCAGTAGGTACAGCGGAAGTTGCAGTTTTCGGTGGGCAGAATGATCAGCTGAAAGTAGTTGTTGGCGACTAGCCTTGCACGGCGCCATTCGTCCCGGTTTTCCCTGGATTCTTGAGAAACCTGTTCAATCATTCAATCCTCCTTTCCGAATAAAGTAAATTAGACTAATGTTGAGCAATTATTCATGCTCGGCAATCTTACAGGTCATCAACGATGACCTTACCTTCAGAATGGAGTAAGAGATATCTCTGCTTGTTCGAATCTGAGCCGGTCATAATTTCCTTATATTTAAAGGAACTTCAGATTTCAAAAACTTCTACAGAAATAACGCTGTTGCCAGAAGCAATGTGGTCAGGCCGGAACGAGGCGATCGGCCTGACTCTTGAGCACCGTTATACTTCCGCGCGGGAGGGCTTGCAGAAGCACTGCTGGCCGTTATCGTCGGTGATAGGGGCGACACCGCCCGCCACACCTTCTAGGTCGTCGTCGGCAATTTGCCCGCTAATCTCGGCGAGTTTAGGCTCGTGGACGACTACTTTTCCTTCGGCGTCGAGCGACAAATACTCTTGTCCTTCTGGTCCAATACCTGTCATAGTCTTCTCCTTGTGACGAAAAAAAGGCGGATACTTCAAAACTTTTACGTTGGTTTTTTCGATCTGGCTGGCTCAAGCGGCTTGCTACTTCGCATTACAGAAGCAGCTCATGCCGTTGTCGTCGGTGATAGCTCTGACACCGCCTGCCACACCTTCTAGGTCGTCGTCGTCAATTTGCCCGCTCATCTCGGCGAGTTTAGGCTCGTGGGCGACTACTTTTCCTTCGGCGTCGAGCGACAAATACTCTTGTCCTTCTGGTTCAATACCTGTCATAGTCTTCTCCTTGTGACGAAAAAAAGGCGGATACTTCAAAACTTTTACGTTGGTTTTTTCGATCTGGCTGGCTCAAGCGGC
>JACMLN010000109.1 GCA_014379585.1 Gloeobacterales cyanobacterium ES-bin-313
AAAATTACGATCTGATCGCCCGTTGGTACCAGGTAGAGCAGCTTGGTTGGCCCATGATTGCTGCTCGCCTCAATCAGTGCTTGCCCGGTGGTGGTATCAGTCCAACGTTGCTTCAGACAACCCTTTCTCATCTGCGTCGCCCGCCTCAACTCGCGCCTGTGAGCTTGGAAGCCCAGCCTGAACTGTTGCCAGAACCACCTGCACCCGAAGTTCTAAACTGGCAACATGTCCCGGAAGTTCAAGCGCTCGAAGACCATATTCGCCACCAGACAGAAATCATTCATCTGCATCAGACCCGCACTCTAGAAGCAACCAATCGTTGGGCACGGCTCGAAGAATTGGTTTCTCAACTTGTTCCGATGATTCGCGATGTCCAGCAGTGTGCAGAACGTCTGCCGCGAAACAGTGCAGCCGCCAATCATGTTCGTGATCGCCTCAACGAATTAGAAGCGGTTCTGAGTAGTCTGCAAGAGAGCTAGAGTTTGCTAATCAATAGGAATATTAGCCACCCAACTTGAGGGGAATCACCTTTCTTGATGGGGAGATTTTTAAAAGGCGGAAATGGCCTGTATCCGCGATATATAAATTGCCATCACGATCAACGCTGAGATTGAAAGGCCCACTCAGTTGGATCTGGGTAGCATTTTCGGTGTTTTCAAGACTCCCGCCCCCAGCAACCGTCGAAATGTTTCCCAGTGCATCGACTTTGCGGATGCGGTCGTTGTTGGTGTCGGCAATATAAAGATTGCCCTGTGGATCGGTGAGAGCCATCTGGGGGCGATCTAGTTTTGCTTTTAAGGCCGCTCCACCGTCTCCAGCGAAACCTTCTTGCCCATTACCCGCCAGGGTAGAAATATTTCCCTTCGCATCTAGTCGGCGAATGCGGTTGTTGGCCGTATCGGCGATCAAGATCTGTCCTTGGGAGCCGACTGCGACTGCCCAGGGAAAATCAAGTTTTGCCTTGGTTCCTGGCTCCCCGTCGCCGCTGAATCCAGCTTCTCCTGTGCCTGCCGCTGTTGAAATCTTTCCACTAGGATCGATCCTGCGAATCCGATTGTTGTAGGTATCGGCGATCCAGACATTGCCAAGGTCATCCACCGCCACTCCAGCGGGATCGTTCACTTGGGCTTGGCTGGCCCGCCCGCCGTCCCCACTGAACCCCGCTTGCCCGGTGCCAGCAATGGTCGAAATATTGCCATTGCCATCGATCTTGCGAATGCGGTGGTGGTTGTGGTCGGCAATATAAAGATTGCCCGTCTTGTCCTTGGCGATGCCCATCAAAAATAAGCCTGCCTTTGTGGCTGGGCCACCATCCCCCGAAAAGTCGCTGCTGCCATTACCTGCCAGCACCGCTGCTTTTTGGCTTGTGTGATCGATGCGAATGATTTCGTTCTGGCTATGTTCGACGACGAGGAGATCGCCGGAATCTTCGCTGAGGACAAACACCGGATAGGGAGGTACATCCCTTGGCTTGTAGCCCGTTTGCACTAAGGCATTGCGCAGGAGGGTGACGAGTAACGCAACAGCGACGAGGGTGATCAGTAGGGGAAGTTGGCGAGCAGATTTGGACATGACAGGCTGTCAAGGAATGTTCAATTTTGGCACGGTGGCCGAATCCCTTGAGGAGCACGATAGACTGAGTAAAATTTCTGGCTCAGGAGTACGAGTGTGGCGTTCGACTATGACCTGTTGATTATCGGTTGCGGGGTTGGGGGACATGGGGCGGCACTGCACGCAGTCGGCGCTGGTCTCAAAGTCGCAGTCGTCGAATTTCGAGAAATGGGGGGCACCTGCATCAACCGGGGTTGCATTCCCTCCAAGGCATTGCTCGCCGCCGCTGGCCGCTTGCGCTTGCTCCACGAATCTGAGCACTTAGGAATCACCGTCGGTGAAATCAGCTTCGACCGCCAGAAAATTGCCGATCATGCCTATAAGGTCGTCGATAAGATTCGTACAGATTTAACTAAGAGCCTCCAGAAGCTTGGAGTCACGATCCTGACGGGCTACGCGCGCCTCGCGGGTTCTCAAACCGTCACCATTGAAGACAACGGCGAAGTCCAGACTTTGACGGCCAAAGATATCTTGATCGCCAGTGGTTCGAAGCCTTTTGTACCTCCAGGTATTACTGTCGATGGCAAAACGGTGTTTACCTCCGACGAAGGGGTGCGCCTCGAAAGCATCCCTAAAAGACTCTGTATTATTGGTTCGGGTTACATCGGTCTGGAATTCTCCGATGTCTTTACTGCCCTCGGTAGCCATGTGACGATGATCGAAGCCCTCGATCGTCTTCTCCCCGGCTTCGACCCAGATATTGCCCGTCTCGCCCAACGGATTTTAATTAAGCCCCGCAATATCGAAACCCATATCGGTGTATTGGCCAAAAAGATTACCCCCGGAACCCCAGTCACCGTCGAACTTTCCACGGGTACTGTCCTCGAATTTGATGCCGTACTCGTCGCCACAGGTCGTTCCCCTTTAACGGCTGACCTAGGGCTAGAAACCGTTGGCCTCGAAACCCAACGTGGCTTTATCCCTGTGGATGAGGGCATGGCAACGACAGTGTCCCACCTCTGGGCGATCGGCGATGCGACTGGGAAGATGATGCTCGCCCACACCGCTGCGGCCCAAGGTGCTGTCGTTGTCGATAATATTCTGGGCAAAAAGCGCACCGTCGATTACCGCGCCATTCCTGCCGCTGTGTTCACTCACCCCGAAATTGGCTTCGTCGGCCTCACCGAACCCCAAGCAAAAGAAGCGGGTTACAAAGTGGCCGTTGTGCGCACCTACTTTGGGGGGAATTCTAAAGCTATCGCCCAAGGAGATACCGACGGCATGGCCAAGTTGGTCTACGACGCTGACACCAAAGAACTGCTTGGCTGCCACATCATTGGCCCTGAAGCTTCTTTGTTGATCGCCGAAGCCGCCCAGGCGATTGCCAACCGCGAAACCATCGATCACCTTGCCCACCTCGTTCACACCCATCCCACCCTTTCGGAAGTTTTGGATGAAGGCTACAAGCGGGCAGCAGGGGTCTTTTAGGAGCCTAATTCTGTGAGTGAACTTGATCTTAATAGCCCCAGTACCCGCCTCTTCCAAAGACTGATCCGCGATCAGATCACCGTTCATCTCAAAACCCAAGCCGGTGAATCCTTCAGCGGAAAGCTGCGTTGGCAAGATAGCGACTGTCTATGCCTCGTTAGCGACAAAGGCGAATTGATCTTTTGGCGCAGTAGTCTTGCTTACTTGAAAACAGAGTAGTTCCTCTTTCTTAGGTCTGGGGCTCTCCAGTGGCACAATCTAATGCCCTGATGCAGGGATTCCCTATGTGTTGCTAATGAGCGTGTGAAGCAAATAGGCATGTAGGGGCGCAGCATGCTGCGCCCAACCCCAGATGTTATTGATCAGGGAATACCCAAAAGAGCCGTCGCCTTGTCGATTTGAGTGCTGACTTGATCGAGGGTACTGGCCACGATCGGAATCTGTGTTTGCACTTCCGTCCATTGGCGTTGTTCGATGGCTTCGCGCACCGCTGGCAGGGTCTTGACTCCGTAGCCCGTGTAGAAACCAGGGGCATAGATCTGATGCTTGAACCAGGGGCGGCGGGGCAGCCCAGCTTCTTGGGTCATTTTTCGTTCGATCTGACTGAGCAACCCATCCAAAGCCAATTGCTGTTGGGGTGAAAGGGCTGTCGCTTTCGTGGCATCGTAGCGTTTTGCGCTGGTTTTGAGACGGGCAAGGGCTTGTTCGAGAGGCGCAAAGTCGAATGCTGGGACAGGGGTTTCCGTTTGGGGCGTGACGAATGTTTGGGTCGGATCAGCCACGGCGACCAACAACTTTTCGCTGATCTGCCGATTCTTTTCGGCTGTCTCTTCGCGCAGAGTCTTGGCGAGCTTGGTGACTTCATCGACGTACTTCTGAAGGGTATCGGCGAAATCAGTAAATTCAAAGGGCAAGACATCGGCATTGGCAGCGCGAAGCGTTAAGCGGCCTGCAGTCTGGGCGAGGGTGATCCCGTATTCAAATTTGGGGTCGAGGAAACGGACATAGTTATCAAAAGAATCGTAGGTGGAGTGATAGGAACCACCCACCCCTTCGCCCCCGAAGCCGAGGTTGAGGGAAGCGATTCCCAAATGTTGCAAGAAAGGCGTGAAGTCGGAGCCAGAACCGAGGGCATCGATGCGCAGATCTGGGCGTTCCCGTGCTTCGCGGCGCTCCTCAGAACTCCCTTTGACGATCTCGCGGGCGCGGGTACGGGCTAAAACATTCAAACCTGTTTCCGGATCGGTGACATCCGTGGCTGCTTGATTAGCAAACTTTTCGAGACTATGAGAACCACCGATATCGAGAAACCCCCGCGTATTCGAGTCGGAATTAATGTAGAGGGCGGCTTTTTGTTGCAGAAGTTGGGCATGGGTCTCAACCCATTCAGTCGAACCGAGCAGTCCTGGTTCTTCGCCACTCCAGAGGGCATAGACGATCGTGCGCTTTGGTTTCCAACCTGTTTTGGTGAGGGTACTCACAGCTCGCGCCTCTTCCATCAAGGCCACTGCCCCACTAAGGGGATCGCTGGCACCGAATACCCATGCATCGTGGTGGTTGCCGCGAATCACCCATTCATCGGGTCGTTCTTTGCCAGGAAGTTTGGCGATCACGTCGTAGACCGGGGTTTGTTGCCAGTTAAAAGCCAGTTTGAGGTGCACAGAAGCCGCACTAGCACCGAGGCGATAGGTCAGGGGCAGAGCACCACGCCATTCCGGTGGAGCAATCGGCCCTTCTAGCGCTTGCAAAAGAGGCAGCGCATCGGCGTAGGAGATCGGTAGGACAGGAATTTTGGTAAGTGTCGTTGCATCTTTCATGTCTAGGCGCTTGGCTCCCGGCACAGAACCGATGCCTGGTGTGAGGGGATCGCCTGCATGTACGGGCATATCCGCCACCGAACCACGCTGAGCACCGTAGGGATTGCGCCACGGACCTTTGGGGTAGATCTCCCCTTGGCCGAAGCCGTCATCTTTGGGATCCGAATAGATGATGCAGCCGATGGCACCGTGTTCGTAGGCGACTTTCGGCTTGATCCCGCGCCAGGAACCGCCGTAACGGGCGATCACGATCTTGCCTTTGACATCGATGCCATGTGCAGCGAGGACTTCGTAGTCTTTGGGAATGCCGTAGTTGACGTAGACGAGGGGTGCAGTGACATCGCCATCAATGGAGTAGGCGTTGTAGATCGGCAATTGTCCTGGTACCGCCGAAGTGCTGTCCTCTTTAAGGGGTGGCTCCGCCAGTCGTGCCCGATATTTCCGTGATCCGTTCAGTTGCAAAACCCGCGTCTTTGGCGTCGGAAACAGAACATCGAAGCGTTCAATTTCAGTCTCGTAGCCCCAGGAGCGAAATTGGGCAGCGATGTATTCTGCATTTTCTTTGTCGCCGGGAGAACCGATGTGGTGAGGCTTTGCTGAAAGGCGCTGCATCCAGTCCCGCAGATGACTACGATCCAGTTGCGCATCGTACTGCCCCTCCAGGGTTCTTTCTTGCGCCGCACTTGTCGGGCTAAAACCAAGAAGCGGCAGGGGTTCAGCCAGGACAGGCAAACCAGAGAGGGAGAAACTCGCAAGACAAAGGGTACTCAACACTCGGCGCAACATGCAATCCTCAGGCAACGTACATCCTATGGAGAGTAGCCTAGGAAGCCTATCTTTGATTGTCAGCTTTGAACGATCTGAGAGGCTGTCCGTGGAAAAAGCCTTAATTGACAGCAGAAAGAAGGCTTAAAACTGCGATCACATGGGCAGGTAGAGTGTCAAGATATGGGGGCATACCACCTCTGCAACAGTAAACAGGAGACATAAAATGGCACGCTATCGAAATCATTTGCCTCAATTGTCGAGTGATCTGTTCCTTACCGATGGTGGACTCGAAACAACACTGATCTTTCGAGAAGGTCTTGAACTGCCTGACTTTGCTGCTTTTGATTTAATCAAGCATCCTGAAGGCTATGAAGCACTTCGGGCGTACTTCTGTACCTATATCACAATTGCTCAGGAAGCTGAAGTTGGATTCATTTTAGAGAGTCCTACTTGGCGAGCAAATCCAGATTGGGGGGTGAAACTTGGCTATAGTGATGAATCGCTGGCAGAGATTAACCGCAGGGCGACAGAACTTCTCCACGAGATTCGGAATGAATATGAGACTGATAAAACACGAATCGTGATTAGTGGGTGCATTGGGCCACGGGGAGATGGATACGTTCCTACGGATGCGATGAACGCAGAGGAAGCGCAATCCTACCATTACAAACAAATAGAGGTGTTTCGTGATGCTGGTGCCGATCTAGTGACAGCTATCACCATGAATTACGTCGAAGAAGCGATTGGTATTGCCCAGGCAGCAAAACTAGTGGAGATGCCTGTAGTTGTCTCTTTCACGGTAGAAACCGATGGGAAGCTGCCGACAGGTCAACTCTTGAAGGATGCTGTAGAGCAGGTCGATTTAGCGACCAACTTCGCACCAGCCTATTACATGATCAACTGCGCTCATCCGACGCATTTTGCCAACCAATTGACAGTTAGCGAACCCTGGGTCACAAGAATTCGCGGTATCCGTGCAAATGCTTCTACCAAGAGCCATGCAGAACTGAATGAATCCACAGAGCTAGATGACGGCAACCCAGAAGAACTTGGTAGTCAGTACCGTGAGTTACGCAACAAATTGCGGCACGTCAACGTGCTGGGAGGATGTTGCGGAACTGATCACCGTCATGTCGAAGCCATTTGCAAAGCCTGTTCACCATTGTCTGACTCTTCGCATGGCTAGCTAAACAGCCACTTCCAAAGAAATTTAAGACTCTTTATAGCGTTTCAGTAAGGCTTGAACTTGCTCGGTTCCAGCACGGCCTAATATCGATTGTTCAAGACTTGTGGCGAAGCGTTCGCCGAGTTTGCCTTGCAAAATGCTCAGAAGGCCAGCGGGTTGTCGCCAATCGGTGGAGCCGAGGCGTTCGAGGAGTATCATCGCTGTTGCCGCTTGGATCAGGGCTTCTTCGGGTTGATCGAGGCTGTAGAGGGCTTCGGCCAAGTAGGCGTGGCTGGTGCCTTGCCACCAGAGATCGCCCTCAGCACGGGCAAGGGTGAGGCTCTGTTCGAGATAGTTGACGGCTTCGGTGTAGTTACCCAAGAACAGTTCGAGGGCACCTAGTCCAGTCAGGGAAGCCACTTCAGCGGCACGAGCGCGAACTTGACGACTACGTTCTAATCCTTGGAGCAGGTACATTTCAGCGCTGCTGTATTCGTCTGGGTCCATAATTTCCTGGGATTGAAGCACCAGGGAACGTCCGTTGCCCAAATTGGCGAGGGCATGGGCTTCTCCAGAGGCATCACCGATTTGGCGGGCGTAGACAAGGGCGCGTTCGAACAGTTCGACAGCAGTTTCAAATTCTTTGAGGCGCAGATACGTACTTCCTAAGTTGATCCAGTTGGCAATCTGAACTTGGCGATTGTCCGGCATGTCGGCTTCGAGGGCTTCGCGGTGGAGGGCAATGGAGCGCTGGTAGTCGCCCAAATACCGACAGGTGTAGCCGAGCAAGTTCAGCATTTTCGCTTTTTCGGAAGAACCGGCACTGGCTCGCAGCGGTTCGTCCAGATACGCCAGGGCTGCCCGCAGATAAGGGCCATCGAAAAGAGCTAGCAATCCACCGTAGAGCGGAAAGTAGGGTTGAGCAGCGAAGGAGCGCAAAATCTGGAGGGCACTTTGGAAACTTGCCTGCGATAGGGCAGGATTGCGGACGAGGGCTTGGGCAAAGTCCGCCCAAAAAATTGCAAAGGTCAGAAAAGTCGAGGTAAGAATCGTCGTTCGAGTCTGGTCGCTGAGATTGGGGTAACGAGTTTCAAAGGAACGCACCAAGTAGCGCTCGATGCGGCGCAACAAGATCGTGATTTCTGCCCAGGTTTCCAGGTCTAAACTTTCGGCGCGCAAGAACTCAGAAGCAGGTTCCCCCCGGTCGAGAGCTTCGAATAAAGAACGCAGAGTGCCCTGGGGAAGCTGTATCGCCCAAGATCCCCAAGGACCACTTTTGACAAAACCGAGATTGCTCTCCCCTCCATACATCCAGTCCAGTAACTTCGCTTCCATGCGCAAATAGTTATTCAGACCGCGCTGAAGACCCGTTGCTAACTCCTGGGGGCCATCCTCGCGCTTTTCGAGGAGTTGAATCAGTTGTTGGAGTTCGTCGTCTGCCAACACTAATTCGCCATTCGGATCTAATCCAGCTAATAACTTTAAGGGTCGTTCTGTTGCTTCGCTGCTGGCCAAGGTTCGGGCAAAATTTCGCAGTTGGACTTCGCGGCGATTGTGCGCTTCTAGATCTCGCCAAATTTTGGCGATCAGTTTGAGGGTGCGTGCCGCACTGGATTCTGCACTGGTGGTCGCCAATAAGTTTTCTAGGTACTGATTAAATTCGTCGCTCAACTCGATCAGCACAGGTTTGAGCAAGGTAGCAATCGCCTCCGGAGAGCGGGCATTGCGGGCCTTGGCGATCAGACTGGCAAAATAAGCTTCGGACATAACGAACTCGGCAGTATTCAGCCATCCTAACTCCGAGTCGCGCCTATCCTGGTGGAGTAGGGTTTGTAGGCGAATATGGCACTTCCTGATGGTCCGCGCTCCGATAGTTCCTTTCAAATGATTCAGTGGCTTACACAGCCGTTTGAGTTTTTGGAGCGTTGGTCAAAGCAATACGGCGACATGTTCACCATGCATCTTGGGGTCATTCCACCTTCGGTTGTGATTGCCGATCCCGAAGGCATTCAACAACTCTTTACTGGGGATCAATTCGACTCTGGGTTTGGAAATGCCGCCCTCAAATTTACCCTCGGCGAAAATTCTCTCCTCGTCCTCGACGGTGAGCGCCATCAGCGCCAACGCAAACTGTTGATGCCCCCTTTTCATGGGGAGCGGATGCGTGCCTACGGCAGTTTGATCGCGGAAATCACCCGCAAGGCCATGGCAAAGTGGCGCATGGGTGGCAGTTTTGCCGTGCGTCCTTATTTGCAAGGGATCACCATGCAGGTGATCTTGGAAGCTGTATTCGGTTTGCACGAAGGCCCCCGCCTCCAACGTTTGCGCGGCGCGCTCAACCGATTGCTGGAATCCACAAGTTCGCCGCTCAGTATGGGAGTATCGTTACTTTTTCAAGAAGACTTTGCGCCATGGAGTCCACGGGGCAAGCTCAAAGCGCAACTGAGTGAAATTGACGAACTGCTCTACGCCGAAATCCGCGAACGCCGCACCGAGGGCAAATTTGAGGGCAAAGATATTCTTACTCTGTTGATGCTTGCCCGCGACGAAGCCGATCAACCGATGAGCGCTCAAGAACTGCGCGATGAGTTAATTACTTTGTTGATCGCTGGCCACGAGACGACTGCTTCAACACTTTCCTGGGCGCTCTACTGGATTCACGCTCTGCCGGAAGTTTTCGAAAAACTCGAAACAGAACTAGCGACATTACCTCAAGATTTTGACCCAAATGCTGTCGCCCAACTTCCCTATTTGAATGCAGTTTGTCAAGAAACATTGCGCCTCTATCCGATTGCGATTCTTGCCTCACCGCGCGTACCAAGGACAAGCGCAGAAATCTTAGGACATCACTTCGAGGCGGGCACAAGACTTTTTCCTTGTATCTACTTAGCGCATCACCGCGAAGAAACTTTTCCAGAGCCAAAACGGTTCAGGCCGGAACGGTTTTTGGAACGCAGTTATTCGCCCTACGAGTTTCTGCCTTTTGGCGGGGGAAATCGACGCTGTATTGGCGTTGCCTTTGCCCTCTACGAAATGAAATTGATTTTGACCACGATGCTGCTTCACAGTCGGCTTGCTCTGGCGAGCGATACACCCATACAGCCTGTCCGTCGCGGTGTCACCGTTGCCCCACCGAGCGATCTGCGCCTGCGTGTTCTCAGCACCCAAGCTTCTCGTCCCCTGGTAATGCTTTAAGCTAGAAGGACGCATCGGAGATTTTATGGGTATCGAAGTTGGCCAACAGGCTCCCGACTTTAGCTTGGATGGCTCCCAGGGGAAAATTACGCTTTCTCAATATCGGGGTCAGAAAAATGTACTCCTCGCTTTTTATCCCGGTGACTTCACGCCTGTCTGCACCAAAGAACTTGCCTGTTTCGTCGAAGATTGGTCTCAATTTCAAAGCAAAGATACGGTGATCTTAGGGATCAGCAGCGGCAGTGCCGATTCAAAAAGTAAATTTGCCCAATCCCTCAAAGCGCAGTTTCCGCTCCTCAGTGATTCCGATAAGGCCGTGGCTACAGCCTACGGTTCGAGCGGGTTTCTGGGGGTGAGTCGGGCTTATTTTATTGTCGATAAACAGGGCATTGTCCAGTACAAACACATCGAATCGCTGCCGTTCTTCAAGCGAGAAGATGCAGAGTTGCTGGGCGCACTGGCAAAACTGACCTAGAAAAAGAAGGTGAAGGGCTTGCCAGTCAAAGAGAAGCGCCGGAAACGCCAACCGCACTCGCATCACCACGGGGAGCGCCCGATGCAATTCCAAGTATCAAGCCACTAAAGTTGCCAAAGGGGTGTGGGAAGCAGTCTGTCCCCCACGGGGCGGGAGTCCAGAGGGCGGGGCTTACCTCTGCCCTTTGGTGCCGTTCGCCATATTTTTCGCAGCGCACCAAAATAATGCGTGGTTTGATCCATATCTAGAGGATCTGAGGGAAGGATGTAGCATAGTTGACCCCTACAGAACCTGATGATTAAATCGCTCAATTAAAAAGTGAAACGATATGAGCCAGCCAAGCCCCTTTTCTAAGAAGAAGTGTTTGAAATAGCCCTTGCATTGAAGTTGTCAATAATCGAAGTCATTCATCTGCAGATTTTAGGAGGTCACTTTCTCAATTCTGTCGAAACGAAATCCAGGCTTTTGTAAGCAAAGCCGAAAACCCCCAGAGATAGTGCTCTGAGGGTTTACTTTGCATTTAATAGAAAGCGCTCTACGCCTCGGTTGCGAAGCGGCGTTTGAAGAACACCACACCACCCAGAATTAGGCCCAATACCATAGCTGCAAGAGCCGGGGTAGGTTCGGGTACTGCTGTTGGATCTGGGTTAGTAGCTACACCACCAAAGCTTGGCTCACTCAAGGATGTGCCGTACTGAAATTTGACGTTCCTGATGTCGCTGAGGTTAAATCCAGATTGAACTGTAAAACTAAATACTGCTGTGTTTCTGATGACTGGACTGCCACCGTCGTTCTCCAAGCCCCCATTCCCATTTAGGATTCCTGAGCCGATTAGGCCATAGTTCGTGCCTCGGGTAAAGTCGCCATCAAAGATTCCAAGGCCGACAGTGCCTAGCCCTGATTCTGTTGGGCCTGGTACGCTTCCTACATATCGCCAACTCCCATTTATGTTTGTGATGTCGAGGTTAGACGTTAGGGTAGTGATCACTGGGTCATTTTTCTTCTCAAAGGCGACGAGTTGTTGACCTTGCTGAACGATGGCGGAATTGTAGGTCAAGATCGTTGAGGGACTGTAATCGAAGAACAGTGCTGTCAAAACATCGGCGCGGGAATTGATTGCATTTGTCCCTGTGTTTTGGAGCGTGAGGGTCAAAGCGGTGCCATTCAGTTCAAAAAGAACATTGGCACCGAGGGTACCACTGGTTCCAGCAAAGGTAATGCCTGCAGCGTTGGCAGGGAAAGCACCCAAGGTGAGGGTGAGGGCAGCGGCACCGAAAATTTGAGGCAAAGACAGACGACTCAAGCGTTCAGCGAGGCTCGAAACATAGCAAGAGATTTCCATGGGTTAAGATCCTGGGGAATTAGGTTAAATCGCATTCTCTTATCACAGCATTTGTACGGCAGTACAAACACGCAATCGACTCATACGCACTGCAATCGTACCACGAATCCCCGTGAAATTACGGTGATATTAGATGCTGAATCTTGGGTATGAATTTTTTAACATATATTTATTAAGGTACATTGTTCAGAATCTTGCCTTCGTTGGCGTGCCTTCCAGTGAGACAGTCTTCCTGGCCGCCTGAAGTGCCTTTACTTCTCGAACCCCCTGAAGCTTAAATGCAAGGGTTCAAAAAGCAGCACACTGTAGCATGTGTTACTTTTCCGGGGTTTGACTTACTTGATCAATAAGCCGTCACTCAAGGGTTTATGAAGGGGAGCGGGAACCCTCAAGGGCTACCCCCCCGAGGGGGCTTGCTTCACGGCGCTGCGTGTCGCACTCCCGGCCTCGTGCCGGGGGATGATATCGACCCCCCAAGAGGGTTTCCACCTCAAGGGTGCTTCTTGCAGGGCGCTTCGGGGCACTTCGCGTCGGGGTGCTTCTTGCAGGGCGCTGCGGGGCACCTCATTGAACACCAGAGTTATTCCCTAACTTGTCACCCATGGGTGACAAGTTAAGGTAATTCTGGGTGAAACTATGGTCAAGTTACCTGTCGCACTGACCCATACTTCTGTCTAGCTCTAGATGATGTGATAACGCTGGCATTCGTACCTGGGTTGCCGATTTAAAAGCACAACTCGCTTAGAAAAAGAAAGTGAAGGGCTTTCCAGTCAAGGAGAAGCGCCGGAAGCGCCAACCGCACTCGTGGCAGAGAAACATGTGAAGCCGCGTCGTGAAGGCGAGGCTAGCTTCGGAGGGATCCATGGGCGAGAGGCAGATCTCCTCGCTCATGCAATTCGGGCAACAAAAGCCAACCCCAACTTTGTCCCGCGTTTGTTTCACGCCAAAACTGCCGAGCAGGATTAAAGCAGTTCCGGCCAGAATCGCATCGGCGTTCATCCGAAAGACATTTTTGAACATCGTCTGGTTGAGTTCTTCAACCGCCGCATCGAACTGGGCAGCATCCTCGCTCCCAGGTGCTGGTTTCACTTCTTTGCGTTGCTGCTCAATCTGAGCCAACTTGAACTGTTGAACGATCCGCACATCCATGGAGTAGAGGGGCACACCCAGGACAAACAGAAAGCCCAAAACGATGCCAATGCAGCCGAATGCAAGATTCAAGGCTTTGTTTTTGGCTCCAGCCAGAAAGTCACCCAGCCAGATTCCACCGAGAATAATCGTGATCCCGATTAGGGGGATACTCGCTTCATTAAAAACTTTTTCTAAGAAGGCAATGCGCCAAGTGACATCGTAGAAGCGTGGTGGAAAAGCGACCACTTGATCGCAGATAAATCCGAGCAGGAGCGCCAACCCCATGATCATCAAGCTCGCCGGTAAGGGTCGCAGAAATTTGGCAGCGGGTTCCTTCTGCGAAAATGTGGCTTCCGGCGGCAAAACTATGGGCGCTTCCTGACAAGGCTTATAAGGATCGAAAGATTCTTGGGTCATAGGGCGTATCCGAACTTAGTCCAAAAGTCAGTGTTCCCCCTTAATCTCATCTTTCCTCAGCAAGATCTGGGAGCTTTGCCGTAGAAAGCCTCAGATAAATAGAGTTGTAAGTTGCGAAAAACGAACTAGCGGGAGAAGCCCGGAACAAGTTGCAGCGCTTCGCGGAGGTTGATGGCACCGAGGGAGCGAATATCTTGTTTGGTGACCACATAGGTGTTCACAGTCGTGTCGCGAACGCGGGTTGGGCGACGGGTGGCAGTGACAACGACTTCATCCAAGAATTGACCGGGTGGAAGAGGTGCCCCAGTGATCGAGGGTAGGTAGAGATCTGTTGTCGTTGAAACAGCGGGTGGTGTGGTGATCACAGTTTGCGCGCAGACGGGAAAGGCAAGCGCACTGCTGAGTAAGCCAAGTACAAAGGCACGTTGGAAAAACATACTTTAAGTCTCCAAACTGCTTCTAGGATAGCGTCTTGCGCCAAAAGCGACGACTTTCAGGAAAGATCTTTGGAGAGAAGGCTGTCCGTGATGTATAGTTGGAGTTTGTGTGCGCAGAAGCAGCGCAGGAGCAAAAGACCGTGATAGCGAAGACTTTTCTACCCCCAGTCGCCGAAATTGAGCGCCACTGGCATGTGGTAGATGCCGCAGGACTACATCTTGGACGATTGGCAACCATCGTCGCTACTTATCTTCGGGGCAAGCACCGTCCCGATTTCACCCCCCACTTGGACACAGGCGACTTTGTGATCGTGGTTAATGCCGAGAAGGTTGAAGTCACTGGTCGCAAGCCCGCTCAAAAGCTCTACCGCCGCAACTCCGGTCGTCCGGGTGGTATGAAAGTGGAAACTTTCTCCCACTTGCAGGTTCGTTTGCCAGAACGGATTGTCGAGAAGGCGATCTGGGGCATGTTGCCTCACACCCGCTTGGGTCGTCAGCAGTACACCAAATTGAAAGTGTACAAAGGGCCGACCCATCCCCACGCCGCCCAAAAGCCGGCAGTTTTGGATATCGCCGCCGTCTCGAAAGGAAAGTCATGAGCAGCAACGCAGCAGTGTACTGGGGTACAGGCCGCCGCAAGACGGCAATTGCCCGTGTACGTCTCGTCCCTGGCGACGGGGCTTTAATCATCAACGAGCGTCCTGGCGATGAGTATCTGCACTTCCGTCAGCCTCTGATCAGCCTTGCCAAGGCTCCTCTAGAGACACTTGGCCTCGAAGGTCAGTACAATATATTAGTGAACGCCTCCGGTGGTGGTATTGCAGGTCAAGCGGGTGCTATTCGCCTCGGCGTAGCCCGTGCCCTCTGTGATCTCTCCCCCGAAAATCGCAGCCCTCTCAAGGTTGAAGGTTTTCTCCGCCGTGACCCACGCGCCAAAGAGCGTCGTAAGTACGGTTTGAAGAAGGCACGCAAAGCTCCTCAGTTCTCCAAGCGCTAAACGGGGGTATGTTCCATGGCGAAAGATAAGATTCATCCAGACTACGTGGAAACGGTGATCACCTGCGGTTGCGGTACCAAATACCCCACCCGTTCGACCCGCAAAGGCGCAATTTCTACCGAAATCTGTGCTGCTTGCCACCCGTTCTTCACAGGTCAACAAAAGATCATCGACGCGGAAGGTCGTGTGGATCGCTTCCTCAAGAAGTACGGCAACGTCAAGTCCAAGGGCAAAAGCTAACTGACCATGTCGGCTTGTTTTTCCTTGCCATTCCGCTAGCAGTCCTGCCGTACAAAACGGTGGGACTGTTTGTTTGAATGTACCTAGGAGGTTTTTATGGCAAGCCCAATCTTGATGGTCGAGAAATTAAAAGATATTGAACGCACCTACGGCGAGTTGACCGACCGCCTCGCGGATCCAGCCCTGGTCAACAATGCCCAGGAAATGCTGCGCATTGTACGGATGCGGGCGGATTTGGAGCGCACGGTTGAGGTGTATCACCGCTGGCAGGCCTTGGTTGCCGAACAAAAAAATGTTCGCCAGATGATCCGCGAGGAAGAAGATGCAGAACTGCGGGAACTGGCGGAACTCGAACTGGTTGACCTTGATCAACAGATCGCCCAGCGCGAAGAAGAAATTACCCTGATGCTTCTGCCCCGCGACCCGAATGACGAAAAGAACGTCATGGTCGAAATTCGTGCAGGCACCGGGGGCGACGAGGCTGCACTGTTTGCTGGGGACTTGATGCGCATGTACACCCGCTACTCCCAGTTGCAGGGATGGAAAGTGTCCTTGGCCAGTGAATCCCTCAACGAGTCCGGTGGTGTCAAAGAAGTCATGCTCGAAATTACTGGGGATAGTGTCTTCTCGAAGCTGAAATTTGAGGCGGGAGTGCACCGCGTTCAGCGGGTTCCGGCCACAGAGACCCAGGGACGGGTGCATACTTCGACGGCGACAGTGGCGATTATGCCCGAAGTCGAAGAAGTGGACATTCAGATCAACCCCAACGACATCGAAATTACGACGACGCGTTCGGGCGGTGCCGGCGGTCAAAACGTCAACAAAGTGGAAACAGCAGTTCACCTCGTCCACAAGCCCAGCGGCATCCAGATCCGTTGCCAAGAAGAGCGCTCCCAACTGCAAAATAAAGCGCGTGCCATGCAGATTTTGCGGGCGAAGCTCTACGACATCAAACAGCAGGAGCGTCACGACGCGATTTCGGGAATGCGCAAAATCCAGGTGGGCAGTGGGGATCGCTCCGAAAAGATCCGTACCTACAACTACAAGGACAATCGGGTCACCGATCATCGCATTGGCCAAAACTTCACCCTGACCAGTGCCATCGACGGGGAACTCGAACCCCTGATTCAATCTGCCATCGCTGCCGCCCAGCGCGAACAGTTGGCAGAACTTGCCCGCAGTTCCAGTTAATATTCTCGCCGCCGTTTCGACGGGGGTATCTCGAAGGTTTTGATGATCGTTCCAGAGGCACCACCAGGCTTTCGCTCCGGTTTTGTTGCAGTGGTAGGCCGTCCCAATGTCGGCAAATCCACCCTCGTCAATCAGGCGATCGGCGAGAAAGTCGCCATTACTTCCCCCACAGCCCAGACGACCCGCAATCGCCTGCGGGGCATCCTGAGCTTGCCCACTGCACAGATGATTCTGGTTGATACCCCAGGTATTCATAAACCCCACCACAAATTGGGGGAAGTCCTCGTTCACAATGCCCGTACAGCCATTGGTTCCGTAGACTGTATCCTCTTTATCGTCGATGGCTCCGTCCTCGCTGGTACTGGGGATCAGTTCATCGCCGATGGTCTTCGCAATATCAGCAATCCCCTCTGGCTCGTCCTCAACAAGATCGATCTCCAGCCCCCCAAGCGCGCAGAGGAGATTCGCAACAGCTACAAAGGTCTGTTTAGCGATTCAGCGCAACTCGTCGAAATTTCCGCAGAACATGGTACCGGAGTCCAACCCCTAGTGGAGTCCATCGTTCCCCACTTGCCTGAAGGCCCTTACTACTACCCGCCGGATCTATTTACCGATCAGCCCGAACGGTTTATTTTCGGCGAACTGATCCGCGAACAAGTGTTGCTTTTGACCCGCGAAGAAGTCCCCCATTCTGTAGCTGTCGTGATCGACAAAGTGGAGGAAGGAGAAACACTCACCCGGATTTTGGCCACGATCATGGTCGAGCGCACCACCCAAAAACAGATCATCGTCGGTGCCAAGGGTCAAATGATCAAAGAAATCGGCACCCAGGCACGCCTTCAGATGCAAAAGCTGCTCGATGGCAAAGTCTATTTAGAACTGTTTGTCAAAGTCAAACCCCGCTGGCGGCAGTCTGAGAGCACCTTGCGGGATTTGGGATATCGTCGAGAGAAGTAGGCAATTTTCTTGAAACTTTCAGATCTACTCCACCCAACCACAGTTCTGACCAAAATGTTAGATGTGCTTACCCCGCTTCTCGCATGAAAGCTAAAGCAATTTGAGTGGTTTCAAAAGGCTTGAATCCACTCGTGAACCTGATAACTCGTCCAGATTTGATTCTGCCAGTAGGGATCTGCTTCGATGAGGGCGCGTGCTTCTGCCTCGTCTGCGGTTTCATAGATTCCGAAGACTTGGGTGAGGTCTTTGGTCGGGCCAATGGTGAGCACTTTGCCTTCGGCTTTGAGTTGGGCGAGGCGGTCGAGGTGGGCTTGACGATAGGGGGCACGCTTTTCGAGGACATCAGCGCAGTAAGTGCCAGTGAGAACGTACTTAGGCATGGTTAAGATTGTGTAGACGGAGACAGAACTATGATTGCACCCGAGTACCCGCGTTTTTTGCAACTGGCCGAACAAGGCAACTTTATCCCGTTGTACCGCGAAGTCTTGGCGGACTTAGAAACCCCTGTTTCGGCCTGGTACAAAGTTTGCGCCGGTGCAAAGCAGAACTTTTTGCTCGAATCCGTCGAAGGGGGCGAGCGCATCGGGCGCTATAGCTTTTTGGGCTGTGAACCGCTCTGGACGCTTTCGGCACGGGGGGATCAGTGCGAACAGATTTTTCGCGATGGCCAACAACTGACCCATACAGGTGATCCGTTCGCCATTTTGGACGCGTGCTTGAAGCCTTTTCGTCCGGTTCATTTGCCGGAGTTGCCCCCAGGGATCGGTGGACTATTTGGCTACTGGGGCTACGAGTTGATCCGCTGGATTGAGCCGAAGGTACCGATTCACAGCGACCCAGAAGCTCTACCGGATGGTTATTGGATGCAGGTCGATGCCCTGTTAATCTTCGATCAAGTGAAGCGCAAGATCTGGGTGGTCGCCTACGCAGATCTTAGAGAACAATCTCCCGAATTGGCCTACGCCCAAGCCCAGGCGCGGGTAGAAATCCTCGTGCATCGCCTGCAGACCAACGCAATTTCCGGAGCAAGTCTCAGCCTCGATCCCCATAGTCGTCCATTGCCGACTCCCGCCAGTACGTTTAGCCGCGACCAGTACTGCGAAGCCGTAGAAGCAGCCCGCCGCCATATTCGAGCGGGAGATATTTTTCAAGTCGTCGTCGCCCAACGCTTCAGCACCCCCTTTACTGGCGATCCTTTTCACCTGTATCGTGCTCTGCGGGTGATCAATCCATCTCCCTACATGGCTTTTTTCAATTTCGGTGCTTTTCAACTGATTGGCTCTAGCCCGGAAGTGATGGTGCGCCTCGATCACAAAGAAAGCAAAGCAATCGCCACCGTGCGCCCGATTGCAGGCACCCGCAAGCGTGGCCACAGCGAAGAAGAAGACCTCTGGCTCGAAAAAGACCTGCTCGCGGATCCCAAAGAGGTCGCCGAACACGTCATGCTCGTGGACTTAGGCCGCAACGACTTAGGACGGGTCTGCATTCCAGGCACGGTGCGGGTCGATGAACTGTTACTCGTCGAGCGTTACTCCCACGTCATGCACATCGTCTCCAATGTCAAAGGCGAACTCGCTCCCAACAAATCGGCTTGGGATCTGCTGCGAGCGACTTTCCCTGCTGGAACGGTCAGTGGTGCCCCTAAGATTCGCGCCATGGAGATCATCTATGACCTCGAACCATTCCATCGCGGCCCCTACTCCGGTGCCTACGGCTACTACAGCTTCGATGGCCAACTCAATACAGCAATTACGATCCGCACGGTAATCGCCGAAAAAGGCAAAGTGAGCGTTCAAGCGGGGGCTGGCCTCGTCGCTGATTCTGTTCCTACTTCAGAGTACGAAGAGTGTCTCAACAAAGCGCGGGGAATGTTTGAAGCGATTGCGCGGGTACAAAAAGATCCTTAATGTAAGTGTTCTCACTTCGTATCCAAGCACAGCGACCTGTTAGGGTGGAATAGAAAATCTTGCCCGTAAGCCATGGAATCCACTTCTGACACCAAGATCGGCATTCAGTTGCGCAACGGTATCGTCGCCATCGCCACCGTTGCCATTGCCATGCTCGTCTTTTTTGCCAGCCGCGCTCAAGGCCCCTCCATTGGTCAACTGGCTGCAGAATCCGTGCCACTAGAACAAGCTCTCGCCAACGGCAAACCGACCTTTCTGGAGTTCTACGCGGATTGGTGTAGCAGTTGTCAAGCCATGGCTCCAGCCATCGCCAAACTCAAAGCACGCTACGGTTCCCAGACAAACTTTGTGATGCTCAATGTCGATAACCCCCGCTGGCTCATCGAACTCACCCAGTACAAAGTTGATGGCATTCCCCATTACGCATTTTTAAGTCCCAAAGGCTTGCCCTTAGCAGAAGCAATTGGCCTTCAACCAGAAGCGATTCTCGAAGAAAACCTCACCGCCTTAGCCAAAGGCGATGTCCTACCCAAGGCGCAAGTTAAAGTTGGCCAGACCTCAAAAGTCAAAACGCCCCCCAAACAACAAACCCAACCAAAAGATCATTCCTGAACCCATGGGCAATCGGGGTGGGCGCAGCATGCTGCGCCCCTACACGAAAAAATCACAACATGGGAACCCAACAGTATTAAAACCCATTGGCACTCCCATAGAAATACTCTATTGGCACCCAAACCTCCCCCAATCCGCCTCCAATTCCGCACCACCACGCGTAGCGCCCAATGCAGTTCTAAGTACCAAGCCGTAAAAGTTCGCCGAGGGGGTCTGGGGGACGGGCGCGTCCGTCCCCCAGGGGGTAGGGGTTTTAGGGGTAGGGGCTTGCCCCTGACCCCTAATGCAGTTCGCCATATTTATCCCACTCACCCAAGAGACGAGTGGGCAAGAGCAGAAGAAGGCATTTGGTACCATGTTTGGCTGAAATACTCACGCTTTGGTGGCATGTTGGCCTGAGTATTTTGCAATGGAGTGACGATGAAACGTTGGTGGATCTGTGCGCTTTTAAGTCTGCCCCTATTCAATGCTTCTGGCAGTTTTGCCGAAAGCCCTCGCCCAATTCTTCCCTCCGATGTCTACAAACTGCGCACCGTAGCGGATCCCCAGGTTTCTCCCGATGGTCAATGGGTCGCCTACACCGTCAGTACCGCCGACCCCAAAGCAGATCGCAACAACAAAGATCTCTGGATGACCAGTTGGGACAGCAAAAGCACCATTCAACTCACCACGTCCAAAAAGAACGAAAGTACGCCCCGTTGGAGTCCCGACAATCGGTACTTAGCTTTTTTATCCAGCCGGGATGACGACAACGAGGTAGATCAAGTTTGGCTCCTCGATCGCCAGGGTGGTGAAGCCAAGAAACTCACCAATTTCAAGGGTGGTGTCGAAGATCTCGTCTGGTCTCCCGATGGAAAGCGCCTCGCCTTGATCGTCGATGATCCAGAACCAGAACCGGAGAAGAAGCCCAAAGACAACGAAACGGAGGATAAAGACAGTAGCGACGAGAAAAAAGCGAAAAAGCCGATTGTGATCGACCGTTTTCAGTTCAAGCAAGACGTCGAAGGCTACCTGGGTAAGCAGCGCAAACATCTCACCCTTTTCGATCTTGTCAGCCGTAAAGCCACCCCATTGCTCACAGGCGATACCGACGAATTTCTCCCCGCATGGTCACCAGATAGCAGCACCATTGCTTTTGTCAGCAAACGCCGCCCCGAAGCCGACCGCAGCGACAACTGGGATCTCTACACCATCGCAGCCACTTCCGGTGCCACCCCAAAGCAACTTACCAGCTTTGCAGGCCAAGACAACAATCCCGACTGGGACAGCTATCCGGCTTGGAGTCCCGATGGCAGCCAAATCGCCTATCTTCAAGGTGGTCTCCTGAAACTGATCGGCTACGCCGTCCACAAACTGGCGATTATTCCTTCTGCAGGAGGCCCAGAGCAGGTTTTGACCGCCAAACTGGATCGCAATGTTCAGTCTCCACTGTGGTCCAGCGACGGCAAGGCAATCACTTTTTTATTAGAAGATGATCGCACTGTTCAACTCGCCAGCCTCAACCTCAGTAGCAATGAAATTCGCCGCCTTATCCCCGCTCGCCAAAGTATCGATGCTTTCGATATCAACCCTCAAGGTCGCACCGCTCTATTGTTGAGTACCCCACAAGCCCCACCAGAAATCTTTGCCTTAGAGAGCAATGGCACAGAGCGTCAACTCTCCAAGCAAAATGCCGACTGGTTGGCAGACATCAAAATCGCTGCCACCGAAGAAATCAGTTTCAAGAGTAAAGACGGCACCCAAATTAGTGGTTTCATCGTCACACCCCCCAACTACCAAGCAGGCAAACGCTACCCCACCCTCCTGCGCATCCACGGTGGACCCGTCGGCCAGTTTGCCAACGAGTTCGCCATGGAATGGCAGGTACTCGCCGCCCACGGCTACGTCGTCGTCGCTGCGAACCCAAGAGGCAGTTCCGGGCGAGGCGAAGATTTTTCTAAGGCGATCTACGCCGACTGGGGCAACAAAGATGCCCAGGATGTTTTGGCTGCCGTCGATACCGTCGTTTCCCGTGGCATGGCTGATCCTGAACGCTTAGGCATCGGTGGCTGGAGCTACGGCGGAATGCTCACCAACTACACTATTGCCCAAGATACGCGTTTCAAAGTCGCCATCAGTGGGGCAAGTATTGCCAATATTTTGGCAGGCTACGGCACGGATCAATACATTCGGGACTACGAAGAAGAACTGGGCAAACCCTGGGAACACCCAGAAGTCTGGATGCGGATTTCTTTTCCGTTCTTTCACGCCGATCGGATCGTCACTCCGACCCTGTTTATGTGCGGTGAAAAAGATTTCAATGTTCCCCTGCTCAACTCCGAACAGATGTACCAAGCCCTGCGTAGTCTTGGACGCGATACCAAACTGATTATTTATCCCGATCAGTTCCACGGCCTTACCCGCCCCAGCTACAAACAAGATCGCTTCGAGCGCTATCTCGCCTGGTACGACAAGTATCTCAAACCTTAGTTCACTAAGGCGAGCCAATCCCCCTGCACCTCGACGAGCCAACCCGCGAACAAGGGCGAAGTGCGGTTGCGGTTGGGAGCCTCCAAACAGGCAAGAACAACGGCAATCTGGTCAAAGTTTGGAGAATGACCTAGTTCCTTGATCAACCAATGGCGTACAACGCGGCGTTGCAAAGCCAGATGCGCACTATTCAGCTTATGGCGATGTAAGCGTCCCTCTAAAACACAGGTTTCAACGAGAGCAAGAGCAGCTTGATCTAAAAAATCGGCTTCAGCTTCAAGCAGGGAGGCTGTGCGTGCGAGGCTGGCCTCAACTTGGGGATTGAAATGCTGTTGCAAGTAGGGCATAAGTTCGAGGCGGATGCGGTTGCGGCGGTAGACGAGGTCAAAATTGGTCGGATCGACGCAGACGGGCAGTTGGTGCGTCTGACAGTACTGCCCAGTTTGTTCGCGGGAAAAATTCAACAAGGGACGTACCAGTTTCACGGTGCTGTAGAGTATTCTTTCAGCAACCAGACTCGTCAAACCGTCGCTGCCACTGCCACGCAGAAGATTAAAGAGAAAAGTCTCGACGACATCGGTGCGGGTATGAGCAGTTAATACGTGATCGCAGCCAAGAGAAAGAGCGAGCTCTCCCAGCCACGTATACCGCCAAGTCCGGGCTGCGGCTTCGCTCTTAGGAGGACTTTCGGCAATCGCCAGATGAAAAGGCAATTGCCAAGCTTTGGAAAGAATCATGACTTTTTGGGCTACTTTCCCAGAGTCAGCACGCCAGCGATGATCGAGGTGGGCAACTTCAATTTGCCACTGCTGTTTCCGCGCAAACGTCCTGAGCAATCCCAGCAAACACACCGAATCCTGACCACCGGAGACTGCCACCAAAGAACGCGATCCTTTGGGGATCAAAGGCAGAGCATGACGAAACTGGCGATGGAAAGGATCTTCAGCCATCCAGGTTGCGGTCAGGTTTGACGACTTGACGAGCACGGGCGATGACCAAGGCATTGTCGGGAACATCCTCGGTGATCGTCGAGCCAGCGCCAATCACCACGTTTTCGCCAATCTTGATCGGAGGAACGAGCACGGAATTCGCTCCCGTTTTGCTTCGGGCGCCAATTTCGGTGAAGTTCTTCTTTTTTCCATCGAAATTGGCCAGGATCGTTCCAGCACCAACGTTGACATTTTCGCCGAGTCTGGCATCGCCCAAATAGCTCAGGTGTCCCGCTTTGGTGCCATCTCCAAGTTGGGCGTTTTTGACTTCCACAAAGTTCCCGACTCGACAATCGCTACCCACAGAAGCGCCATTGCGCAGATGGGCGTAGGGGCCAACGACCGTCCGATCACCAATGTTCGTATCCCGCACAACGGAATACAGAACTTCGACATCGGCACCAATATCCGAATTTTCGATCAACGACCCAGGGCCGATGTGGCAGCCTGAAGCGATTCGTGTTTTGCCCCGCAGGTGGGTCTGGGGTTCAATGACTACATCCTGAGCAATTTCAACCGTGTCGTCGATGCTGACAGTGGTCGGATCGACGATGGTCACACCGGAGAGCATGATCCGTTGCAAAGTGCGCGCCTTCAGAATCTGCGCCGCTTGGGCGAGTTGGACGCGGTCGTTAATCCCAAACACCTCTGCGACATCTGCTACAGGAACATGACCTACAGGTTTCAACTTCGCCAATGTATCTGGCAAGTACAACTCGCCCTGGGCATTGTCCGCACGGAGCGTAGGCAACACCTTGGCCAATTGCGACCAGTCAAAACAGTAAACGCCAACGTTCACACGGGCATTGAGGCGCTGGGCATCGTTGCAATCTTTGTGTTCGATCACGCGCTCGACAAAACCTTGATCGTCACAAAAAACCCGCCCGTAGCCAAAAGGATCGCTCAATATTGCACTCAAAATCGTGGCAGCGGCTCCTGAAGTTCTGTGGCCTTCGACCAAACGCGTCAGAGTTTCTGGTAGCAGAAGTGGTGCATCCCCGTTGATAATCAACACGTCGCCTTCAAAGTCTGCCAGAACAGGCAAAATTTGTTGCACTGCGTGACCCGTGCCTTTTTGCTCTGACTGTTCGACAAATTCGAGGTTGGGCCATTGGATCGTGGCACGGACTTGATCCGCACTGTAGCCAACGATCACAATTTCGCGGCGCAACGTCAGGGCATTGAGACAGCCAAGGACATGTTCAAGAATGGTTCGGCCTGCCAATTGGTGAAGAACTTTCGGCAGATTTGAGCGCATCCTGGTGCCCTTTCCCGCTGCCATCACTACTGCCGCCAATGCTCTTTCCATCTCGATCTCCCAGTACTCTCTTTAAGTATCGGGTAAGATCGCCTCATTGTTGTTCCGAGACCACTACTGTGCATTACCATGCCACGATCCATGTCACCCTGCGTCCCTCTGTCTTAGACCCAGCCGGTGTCGCTGTGCGCTCTGGCCTTGAGCAGTTGGGATACACAGGTGTGACCAATGTACGCATCGGCAAGTCCATCGAACTCGAACTCGATGCCCCAGATGAAGCAACGGCTCACGAACAAGTGGACAGGCTCTGCGACCAGATGCTCGCCAATCCTGTGATCGAGATCTACCACTTCCAACTCGCGGTGCTAGAAGCCGTCTAGCGCTTAGATTTCTCGGCGGCCTTCAAGGGCACGAGCCAGGGTCATTTCGTCCGCATACTCAAGATCCCCGCCTACAGGTAAACCGAAGGCAATGCGTGTGACGCGGGGAACCAACAACTTGATCTGCTTCTTGAGGTACTGGGTCGTCGTCTCCCCTTCGATGCTCGGATTGATCGCCAAGATCACTTCTTGAATATCTTCGTTGCCAACGCGGGCGATCAGTTCTTTGATGCGCAGATTCTCGGCCATGATTCCTTCCATGGGCGAAATCAGGCCACCGAGCACGTGGTAGCGGCCTTTATACTCGCGGGTACGTTCGATGGCGACGAGATCCCGTGGTTCAGCAACGACACAGATGATCTCGCTTTGGCGATTGGTCTGGCGACACAGATCGCAGGGATCTTCAGCAGACAGATTAAAGCAAACGCTACAAGTACCAATCTGCTCTGTTGCCTCCACGAGGGCTTGAGCCAGCTGCTGCGCCTCCGATTTGGGGCGCTTAAGAATGTGAAAAGCAAGGCGTTGGGCTGTTTTAGGACCGATACCCGGCAGAAGCTGCAGTTGATCGATGAGACGAGCTAGGGGACGGGTATACATGGTCTAAAACAGCCGTTGCATTAGATATTCATCCCAGGAATGCTCATTCCACCAGTCAGATCTTTGACTTTGTCGCGCATCTGCTCAGTGGATTTTTCGTAGGCATCTTTATAAGCGGCGAGTACGAGATCCTCGACCATCTCCTTGCCTTCTGCGATGGCTTTGTCGTCGATGGCGATCTTGATCGGTTTTTGGTTGCCAGTCAGGGTTACAGTGACTAAGCCACCTCCTGCGGATCCTTCGCACACCATTGCCTCTAGCTCATCTTGCAGCTTGGCACCACCTTCTTGGATCTTCTTGACGCGCTTGAGCGCTTCTTGAAACTGCCCCATGGGGCCGAAGCCTTTCGTCATTGCTCTTTTCTCCGCATAATGCTGTTCTCTTCTCAAGATGCCCCAGTTCAGCAGCGTAATTGCGCAACGCACTTGAGGAACTGTTGCACACAATACTAGCTTACAGAAATGAGGATCATGTTTTGCGATCGGCAGTCTACTCAGGAGCATACAAGCGTACAAAACTCCCCAGCGCAAGACACTAAAGCGGTACAAATTTAGCTTCGTCTTGCGGGAAAAATGACAAGCCCGCTTCTGTGAGCATCCGTATTTCACGCTGATCTGCGACCAAAAAATCTACATGCTGGATTGTTTATTGCCCATTTCTCAGTATCTTCAGCATCCGTACCTACGCATCGGATGTTGACAGACTCCGTACTTCTACTGTAATTTGATGAGAGCGTCTTGCTTTTCTTGCCAACAAACAGTTTTGCAATGCTCTTCCAAAAACAAACAGCCCCCGGAGCCGCTAATGGTATATGCATTCTCTAAATTAGGCGCCTTTGTGTCTGCTGCTGTGATCTCGACAGCAACTCTCACAGCAGTTGCACCTGCCTACTCTGCTGCAATCACTGGACAACTGGATTTCACAGGAGCCGTAACGGCTACTGCGACGACGTTTGACTTCCTGCCAGCTACTCTTGGCACTGGCAACTTCATTATTGTCCCATTTTCGCCTCCCAACTCAGGCTTTTTCGCACCTCTAGCAGGTACAAGCGGCGCAATTAAGGACATCAGTAGCGTGCCTGCTCCTGGCTTTACGACTGCACCTGCCGACGTGCCGATCCTTGTGCAAGATTTCTTGACCTTTGCGTCTGCTCCTACGGCTAGCTTCACCCTCACCTCTATTCAGTCCACAATTTTTGCTCAAACTGGATCTTCTGTCTCAGCAACGATCTTGGTATCAGGCTTTTTTGTAGATAGTTCGGACCCAGCCACAACATACAGTGGCTCAGGCATCTTCACAACTCAGATCCAAAACCAAACTATTGCGGGCCTAACTAACCTTTTGGCCAGTGGCGGCTCCGTTACTGCTTCCTACTCGGCCTCTTTCCAAGCTGTTCCTGAACCCACTCCACTGCCTGCTATTTTGGCTCTGGGCATTATTGGTACTGGTGTTCTCGTTCTGCGCCGCCGTCTGGCCACTCACTAGTTCCTTAATCGATGAAAAAGGACAAGCAATTGTTGCTTGTCCTTTTTTTTGGCCAACATTCCCCTTGAATCAGGGCTTGCGCCCAGCAACGATCACTTGATTGACGCTGCTATAGAAAGCACCTATTGAGTCGGATTGTTCGAGACTTGTGCGCCAACATTGCAACTCCTCTGCTGTAACCGTGCCTGTAGCAAGGGCGATGCGCTCTGTTTCATCGGGCAAAGCGCTTTGCCGCGCGAAAGTATAGTCTGTTACTAGAAGGGGATGCACTTCCACTGTGACATCTGTCAGTCCTTGCTGCTTGAAGAGTCGGTAGAGTTGTCGCCCAGAATAACCGTTCTGTATTCCTCTTTCAGCATGAACACGGGCAAGGCGTCGTTCAATGTCCCCTTCAGTCGTGTCTACAGACAACGAACCCCAATCGGTATCCAGCACAACGATCCAGCCACCAGTTTTAGTTACGCGCATCATTTGCGATAATGCTCGCTCAGGCTCGGATAAATGTTGGAATACCCGCTCGCTCCGACAAGCATCAAAGGTGTTGTCGTCAAAAGGGAGTGATGTCGAGTCGGCACATTGATGTTTGACCCAATCGGCAACCTGCGCCTTGCTGGCGCGCTGTTCTGCTTCGTCAACCATGGCTTGGTCGTAGTCCACCCCAAAGACTTGCCCCGTCTGGCCAATGAGTGTAGCAAGTGGGATAGTATCAGTTCCTGGACCGCATCCAACATCTAGGACTTTTTGTCCCGGTTGTATTTGCATGAGTGCGTAACTGCGTTGCTTAAGATGCTTGACGAACGCTCCTACGACTTGGAGGTATTCGCTGTTGACGTATCCTTTGGGTTGAGTCATTGGTTTTCCAACATGATTCGCTATCGGTGTAGGGTAATCTTGAATTCAAGTTACCCTACAGTGTAGAGCAGACTAGCACTTTGATATCTCAGGGCCAAAGAGCGCAGAGGCACGCGTAGATCACTAGAGAGACGTTGAAATAGTTGACAGTGTTCTTCCCGCAAGTTCACGTTCGAGGGAAGAATCCGAAAAGGCGCCCGCATGCCGTGATAGTCCGTCAAAGGAGCCACTTGTTGAAAATAAAGCCCGAAGCGTTGGAGGTGTCGGGCAAGACGTCCTTCCATCATCGCAAAAGCGTTATCAATTCCCAGTTCCAAGGCGACGGATGTGGCAGCTAGGTATAAGCCTAGGGGCAAAGAGGGGAGCAAAAACCGTTCTACTTCCGTTAATTGCACATCAGAAGTGCGACCAACAGCACCCTTTTGACGGCGAAACTCACTGATAATCGCTAGTCGAGAGACTTCGCAGATGGCCTGACGTGACAATGCATGTAGATCAAAGTTTAGGGAAGAACCATCTAGAAATTGTTCGAAAGGAAACTTCGCTTCTAGCTGCTTAGGATCGCTCAAGAGCACGCGAACACAGCCAACAAAGCTATTTGAAGCTCGGTGTTTTAGCAAGCAATAAACGGCACGCCGATCGTAGGCATCTCTCTCCATGCCATCAGGAAAAGCTTCACAATTTTCGTAGTTTAGCTCTTCACAATAGACGCGGTAACGAAGCCGAAAAACCTCTTCTACAAGTTGATTAGTATCAGCCAATACTATCTGAAATGACTGCTGAAAGTAGTCCTGAAAAGGACTATGGACGACTAAAGATTCCATAATGTATTCCGCCACATTCCTTATGTTTTAATTATTCCCGGATGGAAGGAGAGCGCTATGGTAATTACACGGAAGCGGAATACTTAACTTAATTAAGTATGGGTACCATACCATCTTCATGGCTGAAAAGATTATCTTCCTAAGGGCATAG
The DNA here is from genome assembly GCA_014379585.1 of Gloeobacterales cyanobacterium ES-bin-313. Taxonomy (GTDB): domain Bacteria; phylum Cyanobacteriota; class Cyanobacteriia; order Gloeobacterales; family Gloeobacteraceae; genus JACMLN01. The sequence goes on from JACMLN010000109.1 coordinate 28,696, forward strand.
TTCTTGGATAAGCAAAGTCAACTGTTCTATATAGCTATACAAAAAGAATTCGACTCACCAAGTTACTTTGCCAGAGACCGCAATTTTGCGGAGACAGAGCATTTTTAGTGAGTGCGTTATTGAGGAAAGCACTGCGCTTAACTAGAGAGGCTCATAGCAAGCGCAGTACTGGGCAGATACTCAAGCGTTGATGTGGCCGCGTTCGATCAATAGATAGGTAATCTTTTCAACGGACGCTTCGACGGTTTCTTTGTCAGTTGAAATAATTAAGTCCGGATTGAGAGGTGCCTCGTAAGGATCAGAAACCCCTGTGAAAGCAGGAATCTCACCTCGTAGCGCGCGAGCATAAAGCCCCTTCACGTCCCGCTCGATACAGGTTTTAAGGGGGCAGTCGATATAGACCTCCAAAAAATTCGGGATCTGTTGTTTGAGTTCTTCGCGTACAGCCCGGTACGGACTGATAGCGGCACTGATAGCGATCACGCCATTGCGAGACAGCAAACGGCAGACGTAACCGATCCGCCGAACGTTGGTATCGCGATCCGCCTTACTAAACCCTAAACCCGCACTCAAATTGCGGCGGACTTCATCGCCGTCTAGAACCTCGACCTGTTGACCTATGGCCGATAAGCGTTCGCCGAGCAACCCAGAAATCGTGCTTTTTCCGGCTCCAGAAAGACCGGTTAGCCAAATAGTCGCACCTGTTCCACTCATACAAAACTCCTTTAAATGGATTGCCCTGAAGAGAATAGTAGTTGGTCGCCAGACATTACTGTTCAAATTTTGCTTTTTTTAGGCAATTTCTCTGAGAGTCAGAAAAGAGGCAGTACAATACGTTGAGGACAATCGTCTCTCGAAATTATGGTACGCCTGCTTCATCTGTCCGATATTCATCTTGGTAGTGGTCTCTCTCACGGTCGGGTCAACCCAGCTACTGGTTTCAACACGCGCTTTGAAGACTTTGTTGGCTGCCTTGCCGAAGCCATCGACCGAGGACTCCATGAACAAGTCGATTTGGCAATCTTCGGCGGCGATGCTTTCCCAACTGCCACTCCAGAACCTGCCCACCAAGAAGAATTTGCCCGCCAGTTCAAGCGCCTTGCCGACGCTGGCATTCCGACCGTCCTGCTCGTCGGCAATCACGACCTGTTTGGCCGAGGCGTCGGTGGGGCGAGCCTGAATATTTACTCCGCCTTACAAGTGCCAAATATTGTCGTCGGTGCTCGCCTCAAGACCCACAGTTTGCAAACGCGCTCTGGCCCTGTCCAGGTGTTGACGATGCCCTGGATCAACCGTTCGGCTCTATTAACCCGCGAAGAGACCCGCAATCTGAGCCTTGAGCAAGTCGATCTCATGCTCGTTGACCGGATGAAGTTAGCCCTTGAAGCAGAGATCCGCCGGCTTGATCCCCATATTCCGACCATCTTGTTGGGACACTTAATGGCCGAAAATGCCGTTTTTGGGGCCGAGCGCCACCTTGCCGTTGGTCGCGGCTTTAGCATTCCGCTCTATATGCTGGCGCGGACAGAATTTGATTATGTCGCCCTCGGCCACGTTCATCGCCACCAAGTGCTCTGCGAAGATCCGCCGATTATCTATCCTGGCTCCATTGAGCGGGTCGATTTTGGCGAAGAAAAAGAACAAAAGGGTTTTATTTTGGCGGAGGTCGAGCGGGGAAGGTGCCGTTACGAGTTTGTGAGTGTTGCAGCCCGCGCCTTTCGAACCATCCAAGCCAACTTGTCAGACAGCGAACAGCCTCACCGCGATCTCGTGCAGGCCATCGAAAAAGCGAAGATCCAAGGCGCGATTGTGCGGGTCTTGTACCGGATTCATCCGCACCAAAGCCCGCTCATCGATACACCGAGCTTGCGCCATCTTCTCGAACCCGCTTTTGCTTTTCAGTTACAGCCAGAGATGGTCAGCCAACTCAGCCAACCCCGTGTTCCTGGTCTGGGGGAATCCTGCGCCCTCGATCCAATCGATGCCCTTGGACAGTACCTCGATAGCCGTCCTGAGCTTAAAAATCTGCGTACCGAATTGCTTCAGGCGGCAGAACTCCTGCTCCACAGCGATGCAGACCCCCTGTTTGATCCAAATGGCTTTGAAGAAGACACAGATGTGCTTGTGGAGACAACCCAAGCAGCCCTACACCTCTTGGAGCGCGAAGAGGCCGTACGCACTGACCAGTTAGGTTTGTTTTCGTAATTAACTGCCCAAAATCGTATTCACGCGCTGTACAGCGCGGGGAAGTTTGGGTGCCTCTGGTTGGGCAGGGATCGGTACGCCGTTGATGGCAGTTAAAAATTTCAAAGAAAGTTCTACTTTTGGATCGTTAGGCGCAATTTTGCTACCCCCTAGAGCAGAACCAACAATAATCAGAGCAGCTAACCGCGCTTCTAAAAAGCGTTTGGCATTTTCTTCCGCCATCTGTTCAAGACTCATAGCCATCGCAAAAGATCCTTAACCAGCGTTCCTATCATCTCCTGAACTTTTTGCCTTGGATATCCCAGGAACAATTTTTATCCTGACCATCCGGGAAATTAGTTCGCACCGACGCATTCGGCAGCGACTTGGCCTCTTAGGGCCTTGAGCTTTGCCAGGGACTTCTCGCTGGCAGCATCGACGGGTTTATTCTTTGTTTTGACGATCGAGGCTGTGGATGCTTTGACAAATTCATCGGCAGTCATAGTTTGTTCAAATTTATTGAGGGTGCAGCGACAGTAACTGGTAATTTTCGCCATGTTGGGAGCCAGCTTATTGGTCTTGAAACTCTGAGCGCCCCCTTTTTGGCAACCGTCCATGTAGATGCTTTCGACTTTGGTGGAATAGGGGACAGCCAATGCAGCCATGGGTACAAAGCTGAGCAACAGAGCAAGAAGCAGGATGGGTGCTTTCATCACCAGGAATCCGTGAGAACAAACCAAGAGCACCGTAACATATTGAGGATTCAGCGCTTTTAGCGTCTTATTGTTTGGAAGGATACCCTATGGTGCCCCGCATCGGTGGACAACTCGCCTCGTCAGCCATGAAGATCGCTTGGTCGGAAGGTTTTGGGGAGTGGCTCGCCACGCAGGACTGTAGCCTTGCTTTTACCACCTACCAGGCTGGCAAACTGTTTCTTGTTGGCCAGCAGCCGACCGGCCAGTTGTCTGTCTTTGAGCGCAGTTTTGATCGCTGTATGGGGCTATACGCAGATGGCAGTCGTCTTTATATGAGTACGCTCTTCCAGATCTGGCGTTTTGAAGAAGTTCTGAAAGGACAGGTGCTGCGGGGCTACGATGCTCAGTTTGTGCCACGCCAATCCTATGTCACTGGCGATCTCGATACCCACGACTTGGTTAAAGAACAGAACGGTCGCTTGCTGTTTGCTAGTACCGCCTATAGCTGCGTGGCGACGGTGAGTGACACCGATAGTTTCACCCCCGTCTGGAAACCAAGCTTCATCAGCAAACTTGCTCCGGAAGATCGCTGCCACCTGAATGGTTTGGCGCTTCGGGATGGCAAAGCCCGCTATGCTACTTTTTTGGCCCAGACCGATGTGGAAAATGGTTGGCGGCCTTTTCGAGATGCTGGTGGATGCATTGTCGATCTCCACAGCAACCAGATTGTTGCTACGAGCCTCTCGATGCCCCATTCACCGCGTTGGTACCAAGAAAAGCTCTGGGTGCTGAATTCAGGAATTGGCGAATTCGGTTACATCAACCACAACGATGGTCAGTTCGAATCGGTTATGTTTTGTCCTGGATATTTGCGAGGGTGCACTTTCGTTAATCACTTTGCCATTGTTGGTTTGTCCGGCCCACGCCACAATCGCTCCTTCCATGGTCTTAAACTAAACGAATCACTCAGTAAATATCAGTTACAGTCACAGTGCGGCCTATTTATCATTGATTTGCTGAGAGGAAGCATCGTACACTGGCTGCGCATCGAAGGTGTTGTTGAAGAACTCTACGATGTCGCACTTTTGCAAGGTGTAAAAAAGCCCATGGCGATAGGATTCAAAACGGACGAAATCCACAAGGCAGTACAATTTGACCCTTTTACTTCAGAAACTTTCTGAAGATAAACAACTTACAACCACTCCAAAGGAGTTGCGCAGAATGTTTCATGGTTCTAAAGACTATTTGCAAAGCCTACTCGATACGCTGCCGGGTCTTCCCGGTGATACCGAATGTTTCGAAGGAGATGGTTTCGGCGAATTGATCGCTTCGGCTGACTTTATAGACGCAAACGGACGCTCAGGCAAACTGCACTTTGGCTCTGAGGTACAACTCACTTCAGAACATAGTGACATCGGTGGAGACGGTTTCGGAGCAGATCTTGCCACTGAACTCACCTTCGACTGTGGTGGTGAGCAGAAAACCGTCGTTGTCCAGTACACAGCTGAGATGAAGCACCGTCAAGCAGGCCGGATCAAGCAAGCGATTGCTGCTTCAGTGGTGGCTGCGGGTTTACTGGTTGGCACAGGCCACACTGCCGAGGCGGCGAGTTTCACACAAGATGTTTCCGTCGTTAGCCCCGATGCTTTCACCGGTCCCTATGTCTCTGCAAACTGGACGCTCGCTCAAACCAATGCCAACGGCCTTGTGACGAATAATGGCGCTACAGTGGTGCTGACAGGGGGTAATAATAACACTAACGTAGCTGGTACGACGCTCTACACTATTGCTGCCGCCGCCTCTGGTACAGTGAGTTTTAGCTGGTCCTACTCAAGCAACGACTCTGCGGGCTACGACTTTTCTGGTTATGTTGTCAATAACGTATTCACCTCCCTTTCTTCAGGGTTGACACCGACTAGTGGTACGGTGAGTTTCAATGTCACTGCTGGCCAAGTTTTCGGTTTTCGAGTGACAACCTTGGATAACACCTTCGGTGCTGGTGTTTTGACAGTGACCAACTTTACAGCTCCAACTGCAGTACCTGAACCGACGACGACGGCTGGATTGTTAATGTTCGGAGCCTTTGGAGCCTGGAAACTGAACAATAAGCGTAAGTTGCGAACTTGATGTTGATCACATGAAGCAAGGTTTCGGTAAACCGAAAGCGATTTCGATCCAGGCGGTCCTCAAGGCCGCCTTTCTTCACTTTCAAGCAGGACGCTATCCCCAAGCAGAGGCGATGTACCAACAGGTACTGGCTATGCAGCCGAATCAGCCTGATGCATGGTACTTCTTGGGAGGGATCGCCTGCCAAAATCAGAACATGAGCGAGGGGATCACATATCTACGCAGAGCATTATCCCTACGACCCAACCACGCCGAAGCTCACTTCAACCTCGCCAATGCCCTGAACACCCAAGGGAATTTTAAGGACGCCAGTCATCACTTTCAAGAAGCGATTCGCTACAATCCTCGTAACGCGGATGCTCACAACAACTTAGGCAATCTTCTTTCTGGGCAACAAAAATTTGAAGAAGCGATCACCCTTTTTCAAAAAGCCCTCAAACTCAAACCGAGTCTAGTAGAAGCCCACGCAAACTTGGGCAATATTTTCACCAATTTAAATCGAAAAGAAGAGGCAATTCAACACTTTCTCAAAGCAATTTCTTTGAAGCCAAATTACGCTGAGTGCCACTACAACTTGGGCAATTTGTTGATGGGAATATGGTCGTTAGAGCAAGCAGCTATCCACTATCAAAAAGCAATTAAAATTCGCTCTAATTATGCCGAAGCCTACAGCAATCTTGGCAATGTTCTCTTTGCTAAAGGCGACATGCGGGGTGCGATTGGCAACTATCGTCAAGCATTACTGGCCAATCCCAACCAGCGGGGCACCCATACCAGTGTGCTTTTCACGTTTCAATACTTGCAGAATTTTCCAGAGGCGATCTTAAAAGCAGCATTGGCAGGTTTCGCTGCATCTCAAAGCTATCCAGTCCGAGTGATCAACCATCCAAACACACCAGATCCTGAACGCCGTCTTCGGATTGGCTACGCCAGTCCTGATTTTATGGCTCACTCCTGTGCTTGGTTTTTAGAACCACTTTTCGAACATCATTGCAGTGAACAGGCTGAAATTTTCTGCTATGCAGAAGTGCCAAGACCGGATAAAGTTACCGAAAAGTTTCGCGCTTTGGCCGATCACTGGTTCGACAGTGTAGGAGTAAGTGACGAAGTGCTGGTCAATCAAATTGCTGGGGATCAGATCGATATTCTTATCGATCTCGCTGGCCATACCTCTCGAAATCGTTTATCCATCTTTGCTTACAAAGCTGCTCCGGTTCAAGTTTCCTGGCTCGGTTTTCCAGGTAGTACCGGATTGGAGGACATCGATTACCATCTCTCAGACGCAGATCTCACCCCTGAAGCAAGCAGTGAATATTTTGTCGAACAGGTTTGGAATGTGCCGGGGCTTGCCCACTGCTATCGACCATGGCCGGACGCACCAGATGTTGGTTCGTTGCCTGCCCTCAGCCATGATGCGATTACCTTCGGTTCGTTTAATCAGTGGGCGAAACTCACTGCTGAAACGATCCATTTATGGAGCCAGGTCTTAAAAGCGATTCCCCGAAGCCGTCTTCTGCTTAAATCAACCCAAGCCAGGGATCCCGCCAATTGCCAGCGGATTTGGGAGCATTTTTTGCGTCACGGCATCGCCGCTGAGCGGGTTGAATTATTGAATGTAACTGAGAGTCTCTATACCCATCTCGACACCTATAATCGCATCGATATTGCCCTAGACACTACTCCCTACAACGGTGCAACAACTACCTGTGAGAGCCTCTGGATGGGTGTACCTGTTATTTCCCTCGTCGGCAATCGCACAGCGAGTCGCTACGGCTATGCCTTTTTGAAAGCAGTTGGACTGCCAGAACTTGCTACACGCACATCCGAAGATTTTGTGGCCAAAGCTGTAAAATTCGCTGGAGATCTTCGAGGATTATCTAACTTGCGGGGAGCATTGCGCCAACGGATGCAAGATTCGCTGCTTCGAGACGAGAAAGGTTTCACGAACCAGATCGAATCGGCTTATCGTCAGATGTGGAAACAGTGGTGCAATAGGCAATCTCCTATCGTTGTATCACCTGCGCGAAAAGCAACGATTATCGTGGATGGTGTTTTCTTTCAACGCTTTAAGACGGGGATCGCACGGGTCTGGCAATCTTTGTTGGCGATCTGGGCAAATACTGATTTCGCTGAAAATCTGCTGATCTTGGACCGTGGCGGAACCCTGCCGAGGCTGCCTAAGTTGCACTACCGCACGGTTCCGCGTCATCGCTACGAAGACTTAGCAGCGGATCAACAGATGTTGCAAACGCTCTGCGACGAAGTCGGTGCGACTGTGTTTATCTCCACCTACTACAGCTATCCGACAACAACCCCTTCGGTTTGTTTGCTCTACGACTGCATCCCCGAAGCAACTGCCCAAAACCTTGACCACTTAATGTGGGTTGAAAAAAAAATAGCCATTCAGCGTGCCTCTGCCATCTTGGCTATCTCACACAGCACAGCGCGAGACTTAGAAAAATACTATGGAATTTCTGGAGCAGTGGTCGCCCATTGTGGTGTTTCGACCAGCTTTCAGCCTGCCCAAACCCAGAATGTCATTGACTTTCAAGATCGCTATCAGATCTGCAAGCCTTATTTTCTGTTGGTTGGGGTGCGCGAACATTACAAAAACAGTCGCCTCTTTTTTGAAGCCCTCGCTGCGCTCCCAAATCAACAAACCTACGAGGTGGTTTGTACAGGTACAGCGACTTTCGAGACCCAACTGCAAGCCTTAATCCCCGATGTTATTGTCCATACCCTGCAATTGGATGATGCGGAACTCGCAAGTGCCTACTCTGGTGCCATTGCCCTTATCTATCCTTCTACGTACGAAGGCTTTGGGATGCCGGTGCTTGAAGCGATGGCTTGTGGCTGTCCAGTGATCACGACAGCTAAGGCTTCACTTCCAGAAGTCGGTGGAGATGCAGTGCTCTATGTAGGCGAACAGGACGTTGCTGGGTTGACCCAAGCCCTCCAACAGATCCAGCGACCAGAACTGCGTACGTCCTTCTGCCGATCAGGAAGACTGCGCTCACAAGAGTTTCGTTGGGAAACCATGGCCGAGACGGTCAAAAACCAGCTTCTAACGCAACAGGATCGTTGCTAGCCAGAAGATTGCAAATAGTACTGCACCGATGGGGCCTGTGTAGGCATGGGTGACATCAAGATTTTGCAAGGAAGAGGCCGCTACCTCGGCAATCACTAAGGCACCTAAGGTGTAAAGAATCGCCTTCCAGAAAACTTGCGTTTTGCGATACAAAAAGTAAAGTGTCGTTAACAGGCCGATTACGACTGCGTAACTCGTATCTGTCTGTGGTGTAGAAGCGAGAGCAAGATACAAAAGCCAAATAGCAGCAAAGATCAATCCAGAAATTCCAGCTTCGGACAGATTGATCGGCAACCTCCGCCACCATTGCTGTGCAGGGCGGGATGTTTGTTGCTGAGTCGGGCGAAGAAGAACAGCGCGTTCGGGATAGCGAATCCGCTCAGGCACTTTGATCTTGCCGTCTTGGCGCATCTTGAGGCGCTGCATCAAAATATTGTCGTAAGCAATCTCGACCATTTGCTGTCGCTTATCGTCGGCAGCAAACTCTGTGAGCAGACGGGCACGCGCTTCCTGTACCTCTTCGAAAGGCGCATCTTCGGTAAGTCCGAGTAGACGGTAGGGATTAGAGTCGCTCATCGCACAGTCAAGGCTTTAAAGATATATCCCATTAGGCTATCCTACCCCCTCCTACTTATACAAGTACAAAGGGACAGCTTAACGCTACAATCTCGAAGGATTTGAATCGCGCCACCATGTCCAACACTTTTGCTTCAAAAACAGCCCAAAAACTGGTCGGAACGATCCAGGTTCCCGGAGACAAATCGATCTCCCATCGTGCTTTGATGCTCGGTGCCCTTGCCCAAGGGGAAACGTTGATCGAAGGCTTGTTGCCAGGGGAAGATCCTTGTAGCACTGCGGCCTGTTTACGGCAATTGGGAGCCGAAATTTCTCCCATCGATTCTACTTTGGTGCGCGTCCGTGGTGTCGGTCTGGGCAATTTCCAAGAGTCCGACGATATTCTCAATGCGGGTAACTCCGGGACGACAATGCGCTTGATGCTCGGCTTGTTGAGTGCGCAACCGGGGCTTTTTAGTTGTATGACCGGGGATGCTTCATTGCGGTCGCGACCCATGGATCGCGTCTTGAAGCCGCTTGCCGCCATGGGAGCAGAAATTTGGGGACGGGAGGGAGGACGGCGCGCGCCCCTGGCCATTCGCGGCAAGGCTTTGCGAGCTTTTCATTACCATTCACCGATTGCCAGTGCCCAGGTGAAGTCTGCGATTCTTCTAGCGGGCTTGTTGATCGACGGGGAAACCAGCGTCACGGAGCCGACACGCTCGCGGGATCATAGCGAACGGATGCTTACGGCGTTTGGGGCGAAAGTCATTCAGGACGGCTATACAGCTACCATTCAGGGGCCAACACAGCTTCTCGGCCAGCGGGTGATTGTGCCTGGTGATATTTCTTCCGCAGCTTTTTGGTTGGTGGCGGCTTCGATCGTGCCGGACTCGGAGCTTTATTTACGCAATGTCGGTTTGAATCCGACCCGGACTGGGGTTTTGGATGTGTTGCTGGAGATGGGTGCAAATATCGCCATTGAAAATCAGCGAGAAACCTGCGGCGAAATCGTTGGGGATCTGCGGGTGCGCAGTGCCGCGCTGAAAGGTTGCACGATCGGTGGGGATTTGATTCCGCGCTTGGTCGATGAGATTCCGATCTTGGCGGTGGCGGCCTGTGCAGCCCAAGGCAAAACGGTGATTCGCGACGCGGCTGAATTGCGGGTGAAAGAGTCGGATCGCCTTGCTGTCGTCGCCCGCGAGCTGGGCAAGTTGGGCGCAGCCATCGAAGAATTTCCGGATGGCCTTAGGATCCTTGGAGAACAGCCTTTGGCGGGTGCAGAGGTGCAAAGCTACGCGGATCATCGTATCGCCATGAGCTTGACCATTGCTGGTCTGATCGCCCGTGGAACGACGACTATCCATGAGCCTGCCTGTGCGACTGTTTCTTACCCCAACTTCTTCGCAGATCTAGAGCGGATTCGTACTGTAAATCTCTGAGGGGTTTCCATTTCTTGATCCTATGCGCTTTTATAATGAGGTACCCCAGAAAACTCCGGCACAAGGAAGAATCATGATTCGGTTTTTTAGCAACCACCCGTTCGCTGCTTGGACAACGCGGTTCTTAGCGATTTTGACAGTTTTTGTGCTTGCCCAGCCTGTTGTAGCCCAGCCGGAGTGGTGGTTTCAGCCACCTGTACGCATTGCCCAAGTCACTCCCACGATCGTCAGTTTCACCCCACTGAGCGGCCCTGTGGGTCTCTCGGTCACGATTAATGGTACGAGTCTTGGAGCGGTGAATTCAGTCACGTTCAACGGGACGAATGCGACGATTACCTCTATCTCTAGCACTCAAATCAGAGCCACAGTTCCAGCAGGCGCGACGACTGGGTTTATTCGAGTCACCACAAGTGGCGGGAACTTCGACGAAAGTTCTCTGCCTTTTGTTGTAACAGCTGGCGCTCCACAAATTGTCAGCTTTTCGCCGACCAGTGGCCCTGTGGGAACATCAGTCACCATTACTGGCGCTAACTTTAACGGCGCAACATCTGTGACTTTTAATGGGACAACTTCTAGCTTCGTCGTCGATAACACAGCCCAAATCCGGGCAACGGTGCCAAGCGGAGCAACCAGTGGTCAGATCACGGTGACCACGCCTACAGGTTCAGCAACGAGTACCGATACCTATACCGTGACGGCGGCTGGATCTCCAACAATCAGCAGTTTCTCGCCTCTAAGTGGCCCCGTTGGTACCCCAGTCGTGATCACGGGTTCTAATTTTACGAGTGCCAGCGCTGTGAACTTCAACGGGACAACCGCAGCCTTTACGGTGAACTCCTCCACTCAAATTACGGCAACGGTGCCGAGTGGGGCGACGACAGGAACAATTTCGGTGACGACCAGTGGTGGTACAGCTACTAGTGCCATCAACTTTACTGTCACTTCTTCAACGCCAACGATCACGAGTTTTTCGCCAACCAGTGGCCCAATCGGTACCCAGGTATTAATTAGCGGCAACAATTTCACGGGAGCAACTGCGGTCAAATTCAACGGTACGAATGCACCCGCATTCACTGTGAACTCCGACATTCAAATTTCTGTCACGGTACCGAGCGGAGCAACCACTGGGAAAATTAGCATCGATACTCCCACTGGAACAGCAACAAGCCAAACTGACTTCACAGTGAGCGCGACCGGAGCACCAATTATCACTAGTTTTTCGCCCCAATCTGGTTCGCCTGCATCGACAGTGACGCTCACAGGCAGTAACTTCACAGGCACGACCCTTGTGCAGTTCAACGGTGTTAGCGCTGGCTTCACGGTCAACTCTGCAACCCAAATTACCACCACCGTTCCTAATGGATCGACGACAGGGTTAATCTCTGTGACCAATGCCAGCGGAACGGGGACAAGCCCCGGTAGCTTTGTGGTGACGAACCCGACACCTGGCGTGACAAGCTTCACCCCGACGAGTGGGCCGACAGGTACCTTAGTCACAATTACAGGAAGTAACTTCACGAACGCTACTGATGTTCTTTTCAATGGTGCGAGTGCAACGAGTTACTCCGTCGTGAATATTACTCAGATTACGGCGACGGTGCCGACGACGGCGACGACTGGGCCGATTGGAGTGGTGAACGCAAATGGGACGGGGACGAGTGCAACAAACTTTACTGTGACGGCCAGTAGCACGACAGGACTCAGGTTCTATCCCGTTTCGCCTTGCCGGATTATTGATACTCGAAACACGGCTACGCCCATTCTGGCACCTGGTGTTCAGAGGAGTTTTGTGGTCAATTCTGGCGGCCCAACCTTCAACTACAGTTCCCAAGGTGGTAATTCAGCAGGGTGCGGTATCCCAGCCGATGCCAAGGCTGTCTTCTTTAACTTTGTGGCTGTCGGACCAACGAGTCCTGGAGATCTTCAGGCATGGCAGTTTGGTAGTCCAATTCCCACGGCGAGCGTACTGAACTATGCTGTAGTCACAGGACTGAATATCGCTAACGGGATCATCTTGCCGGTCTGTAACCCATCGACAGCGAGCTGTACGAGCGACTTGAATGTTCAGGCAAATCAAGGGAGCACTCAGTTGGTTGTGGATGTGGTGGGTTATATGAAATAGTTGGTGGGTGGGAAAAAGATGGCGAACGGCACCAAAGGGCAGGGGCAGGCCCCGCCCTCTGGACTCCCGCCCCCGTGGGGGACAGAAGCCTGTCCCCCACACCCCCTTGGCAACTTTAGTGGCTTGATACTGAGTGATACTCGGTTGCGCAGCCCTCTTCCCACGTTGCGGGCGGGTGCGCAACCACCACAGTCTGCGGACTGGTGGCACGGTAGGTATGACGCTGCGCGTCCCAGGCTCATGGCGCGACCCGTGGTGGTGCGGAATTGGAGGGGGATCGGGAGAGGTTTGGGCTTCCGATGGGAGGCGCATTGGGTTTTGCCTTAGCTACTCATTGCGATGAGGAATTGGTATGAGTGGCTTGTCTAGAGAGTTTCTGCTTCAGCCGGTAGTTCCTTGAGAATCTTGAAGCGCACATGGTTGATGGACAGATCGGAGAGGGAATAGCCCCGAACATTGGTCTCTTCAAAGTTGATGCCTTTGCCGACCTCGACGTGTCCCCAGGGCAATCCTAGGAAGAAGCGTTGGGAGTAGGGGCGTTGACCGGGATCGTCGGCGCTCGACTCGCAGGGTACCCAGCCGTAGCCCGCCAGATAGAATTCGATCCAAACGTGGTTGTAGCGCGGTTCGAGGGGTGTGCCAAAGCCACCAAGATGTTCGGGACACTTGTAGCGACCGACAGTGCGGCAAGGAATACCTGTAAGACGCGCTAAGGCGAGCATCACTCCGACGTACTCCCCACAAGAACCCTTGCCGCGTAGGAGCACTGTGTCGGGGGAGGAGATCGAATTGACGACTTGGTAGTCGAGCTTGTCGTAGACAAATTCTCGAATCGCCAGCATTTGCTCCAAGGGATTGGTCAAGTCACCAACAGCGTCGTAGGTGGCTTCGCGCACACGGCGCGTATCCATGGCCAAATCGTCGTCGTCGATCAAGTATTGCGCTTTGATCGCTTCCGGAATTTCTAAATTGAGATCGAGATCATCTGGAGCAATCTGGTACTTGATGCCGTGTACTTCGATCACAGCGCGCCAACCAAACACCTGGATTTCTCCTTCGGCAAGAGCATCGAAGGAAAAGACTGCGACGCGCTGACCCTCAATGAGTACTTCGCGGAAAGGGGCACCGATCGCTTCTACTTCCACCAGTTTTTGGCGTGGTGTATCAGCAGGCAGGGCGATGCGCCATTCGACATTTTCTAAGGCAACACTCTCTCGCCCAGCTGTCTCCTCGCAGTAGGTCATCTCGATCAAGTAACCGTTCGAGAGGGTGTAGGGAACATCGGGCTTGGTGATGAACTTCAAGCGATGAATAAAAGTCTTGCCCCGTGTTTCGATCGACTGTCGGTTGTAGCGATTGGGATCTTCTTCGATAAAGTCTTCTTCCTGGGAGTAGGACACATAAAGGCACGTTCCAGCGAAGACCAGTCCCTTAGGTTTTGCGTAGGGAGTCAAAATGTTAAAACGTACTCTGCCAGTTTCAGGATCGAGGCAGTAGACCGTCTGCTCAACGCTGTCGCAGACCCAAAGCGAGCCAGAATCGAAAGTCAAATTCTCCTCGCCAATTCCCGGTGCATCGAGGATGCGTTTGCGTTCGCCTGTGGTTCGGTCGTAGACAAATATGAATTGGGAGCGCTGACAGGAAACAAAAATCTCTGTGTCGCTCAGAGCCAAACCCTCAGCCAAATAGTCGAGTTCGATGGCAGTTTCGAGGACATAACTTTGCGGCGCGGCGCGGAGAATCCTGTCCTCGCGCAATGCCCACACTTCGCCGCTTTGCAAACTTAAGCCTGTGACATCGAGCCACTGATCGACGGCAGGGCCATTGCTGATCGCTGTTTGCTCATTGTTGACATCGATCTTAAGTAAGTAGCCTGTGCGTGGATCGACAGCGAGCAAATGATCACCTGTCCAAGCAAGGCCGTGGAGACTAGAGACGATCAGTGGATAGAGCAGTTCGCGCATGGTGAATGATCAGTGGGTTTAGGGGCAGTGTACTGCCCCCACTGGCGATAGGGAAGATTACTTCATTACTTTCGCCAATTGGCCGCGCAGTGCACCATCTTTATATGTCGCACTGTGGGCGTTGAAGTAGTAATTTTCGGGGTTAGCAATCATCTTGCTGATCAACGCTTTATCCGCATCGACACAGGTCTTTCCCATGGCAGAGGTGGGCAAGGTCAGAGGTAGAACGACTTTGCCAGCAACCCCCACGGCTCCGGCATGAATATGTGCTGCGGTGAGGGTTTCTGAGGTATCAAGGGAGACGTTGTAACAGACCTTTCCAAGGTCTGCATCCGCTTTCAAGATCATTACACCGACAGCTTTCACATCACCAGGCCCAGGAACTTCTTGAGCACCGGTGGCAGTGGTCATTAGGGCTATTTCTTCCGCTTGGGCAGGTAGGCATAGGGCTGATAGAGCGATCAGACCAAAACACAGGGACTTTGCATTGTTGCGCATAATATTCTCTGATTACGTCCAAATAATACTATGAGGGAAGATATGTATAGCTCACATCTTCCCGAAGGCGCATTGACACTCTGTCTTACTTGGTATTTTCGATGTCGTAGTCTTTGATCGGTTTGCCGAGCAGGTACTTGTCGAACCAACCGAGAATATGTTGCAGACGCTCGATGCGGTGCTGAGGCTGACCAGAGCGGGAAAGATCATGGGTTTCACCAGGAAAGCGAACCATCACGGTTGGTCGCTTGAGGTATTTCAGAGCGCGAAACATCTGTTCTCCTCCGGTGGCTGCTGGTGTGCGCAGGTCTTCGTCGCCTTCGACGAGCATCAGGGGTGTCTTGACGCGCTCGATAAAGGTTATTGGGGAACGCGCCTTGAAGTCTGCTTCCTCTTTCCAGGGCGCACCACGAAACCAGAAAGGTGTGAACAGATTAAAGTCGGCTGAGTACCAAAAGCCTTCCCAATCGGCAATCGAACGTTGAGAAACGGCAGCTTTGAACCGCTCTGTCTGGGTAACAGTCCAGTTGGTCAACAACCCGCCGCCACTACCACCCGTTACCCCAAGTTTTTCGGCATCGACATAGCCCTGGTTGATGACGTAATCCACACCTGCCATCAGATCTTTGTAGTCGTCCCCTGGAAATTTGTACTGAATGATATTGGCAAAATCTTGGCCATAGCTTGTACTTCCGCGTGGGTTGGGATAGAGCACCACATAGCCCCGTGCAGCCATCCACTGCATCTCATGAAAAAAGTTGTAGCCGTAAGCGGCGTGGGGGCCACCGTGAATATTCAAGATCAGGGGATATTTCTGTTTGGGATCGAAATTGGGCGGTTTTTGCACCCACGCCTGAATCAGCTTGCCATCGAAACTTGGATATTCGATTACTTCTGGTTCGCTCAATTGCAGCTTTTCAAAAAGTGCATCGTTGGCACGGGTAAGGCGTATTGGCTCACTTTGCCCAGAGATCAAGAACAGATCCCCAAGCAGTGTCGGTTTCGAGATCAAAGCAGCAATCTTCGTCGTGCCTGGTGTTCCTGTATAGGCAATAATTTCTTGCTGCCCCTCTGTAAAAGCTGTCACTGCGCCAGTTTCTGCGTCGAATCGTCGCAGGTTGGCCTTCCCACGTTCAGCAGTGTTGACAATCAAAAAACGACTATCAGCACTCCAGAGTGAGACAGTGGAACCACCACCACCACGGGGAGGATGCTGGTCACTAATAATCCCGCCGCCGATGTCGTAGTCATATTTCGTTGTCAGGTTGCGAGGAATTGAGCCAGGAGTCAATTCAGTGACGAAAAGATCCGGTTGGTTGTAAGAGCGGGTTGATTCGGTATTTGGAAAACCGACAAATGCGATGCGGCGGCCATCAGGACTGAGGGAGAGATCCGCAATCCCGCCATTGATACTGGCAATAGGCTTGATAGAACCGCCAGTACTTGGCACTGCATAGATATCGTCGTCGCCAGATAAGTAAGATGGCTGAGGACGGCGATCAGAAACAAAGAAAATCTGGCTACTATCTGCAGACCAAACTGGCTCGCCTTCATCGTAAATACCGCTCGTCAACTGCTTCGGTGTCTGGCCGACGCTGACACTCCAGAGATGATCATGGTGTTTTTGATCAAGATACCCACTGCCATTTTGACGATAGATACTGTCAGTAATCACCTGCACATCGCTCTTTTCTTCTTCATCTTTTTTCTCTTTCTTCTCCATCTCTTCGGGCAGGGTGGAGGAGATAAAAACCAATTTTTTGCTATCGGGGGACCAACGGGGGGAACTTGCCCCTTCGGAAAGATCCGTCAAGGCTTGAGGCTCACCACCGTTGAGGGGCAGCACATAGATCTGTGGTTTCCCTGGCTTGTTATTTTTTTCGACTGAACGGACAAAGGCAATCTGTCGCCCATCGGGAGACCAAAGGGGCCTACTATCCCGTGTTCCTTGGGTAAGGGGACGCGCCTCTCCTCCACTAGTTGGCACCATCCACAGAGAAGTCAGATACTTTTTCTTGTTTTTCGGATCGACAACGACTTTCGTGTAGGCAACTTGGGAGCCATCTGGGGAGAGCTGCGGGTCGCTCACCCAGGTAAAAGCCAGTAAATCTTGTTCGCTAATCAGCCGCTTCGGTTGAGCCTGAAGCGGAAACTGGGGTAGAAGCAGCAATAGCGCCACGAAGCCAACCCTAAGCCCTCTATGCATTCCCAAACCCTCAACAACTCTGACCAAGCCTACCGCAGTTGCAACCTCTTAGAGCCCAACAAGTTTCATACTGAGATCCCAAAGGCGTTGGGCTTTGTCGTCATCCTCGGCCTCCGTTGAAACGTCTTCGGCGTAGGGTTGGCCATTTTTCTTTTGGCGATTGCCCCAACTCCAATAGACACCAGACTGCGCGAGGGCGGGATCGACGACGACTTGAGCCACTCTTTCGCCTGAGAGTTCTTCGGAAACGAATCCACCTGTGACGTACTTTTGGAAAAAGGGAAAGACAACTTGAAAAAGGCGCGGCGATTCGCGAAATAAACCCGATGTGGCAACACAGCCGGGATATAGGGAACTAAAAACAATCCTAGAAGTTTTGTGGTAGCGCCTGTGCAATTCCCGCATGGTGAGGAGATTGCAGACTTTGCTGTCTTTGTAGGCTTTGACGGGATTGAAAGCTTTGCCGTCGATCATGGTCCAAGAGTCTTTGAAGCCCTCTGCCAATCCTTTGAGATCCCCAAGGTCGGGGCGCGGCGGAATCGCTCCCCCAATTGCTTTCGGGTTGTGGGTGATCGTGCCCAAGATGACCAATCGGGGATCCGACGACTTCGACTGCGCCAAATCTTCAAGCAAAAGATTGCACAGCAAGAAATGTCCGAGATGATTAGTCCCTACACTCAACTCAAAACCGTCGAGTGTACGCCTCGGCTCAGGTGACGTGGGTGTATAGACAGCCGCATTGCAGACAAGAGCATCTAGAGGGCGGCCAGTCGATCTAAAGCTTTTCACAAACTGGCGAACACTTTCGAGACTTGCCAAGTCAATATGCAAGATGGTGTAGCTGTCCTCCGCCATATTCACAGATTGAGCCGCATTTCTGGCCTTTGCCAAATCTCGGCAGGCCATCACTACATGCCATCTTCCTGTATCGCTCAGTGCTTTCGCCGCTTGCAGGCCGACTCCTGAGGAAGCCCCTGTGATCACAGCCGTTAATTGATTTATCTCGTTCATCGCGCTTTTTAATCCTTGCAAGCATTCGTACCACTCACCATAAACCTGAGTTCAACGCATATCATCTTTATTTATAAAAAGTGATCGTTTCCAGGCTCAAGACAACAAGCAAGCCTGTGATTTACTGACTATTGAACCCCGGCTTTTGGGTTCGACTGCCTTTCAAATCACTGGATCCAGCCTTCTCGTAGAGCACGCACTGCTGCCTGCACACGATCATTTACGCCCAGTTTGGCAATGATATTACTTACATGAATGCGCACGGTTCCTGGCGAAATATACAGTTCCCCGCCGATCTGCTGGTTACTCAGACCCTCAGCGACGAGGCGCAGAACATCCATTTCTCGATCTGATAGGGGATTGTCGCTTCCTGCATTGCTAATCCGACCGAGGTCGCGCAGGACGCGATCTGCCACTTCTGGATCGAGCCAAGCCGCCCCATCCCCAACGGCTCGAATCGCCGATAGCAGGCGTTCGGGATTGTTGGCAGTTCCCTTCAAACAGTAGCCATCGGCTCCTGCTTCAAGAGCACCAAAGACGCTTTCGTCCTCTTCGTGGGATGTGAGGGCTAAAATTCGCATCTGCGGAAATTCTTGTTTGAGGGTGCGGGTGACTTCAATGCCACTTACCACAGGCAAACCGAGATCCATCAAAATTAAATCGGGTTGCAGGCGGCGAGCGATGGTCAGGGCTTCTTCGCCGTCGCGGGCTTCGCCGATGACTTCGAGATCTTCGGCGCCCCTAAGCACTTGGCGTAGGCCAATGCGCATCAATTTATGGTCTTCAACGATCATGACAGTGGTCACGTTTTGCCTCCCAAGGGCAAGGTGAAATGGAAGGCACTGCCCTGCTGTGGTTTGCTTTCCGCCCAGATCTTGCCCCCATGGGCTTCAACCACTTGGCGGCAGAGGTAGAGCCCTAGACCGGAACCCCCACCGTAACTGCTGCCCTGGGCGAAGCGCGAAAAGATCTGTACAAGTCGATCAGCAGGAATGCCCCGTCCAGTATCCCGTACCGAAAAGCGAATGCCCCTAAAATTCGGGACAATATTTACTTCGACCTTGCCCCCCGCCGGGGTGAATTTGAGGGCGTTATCCACTAAGTTGATCACGACACGGCGCAACTGTTGACGGTCAAAGGCAACTTTTGGCAATTCACTTCCATCGGTATGCAGGGAAAGATGCAAGTTGCGCGCCTCTGCAAGGGGTTGGAGTTCAAGAAGACACTGTTCGGCGAAACTGGCAATCTCGGTGAACTCCCGCCGCAGCCGCATCTGCCCCGCTTCGTAGCGATAGATGGTCAACAAACTATCCACAAGACCGAGCAGTTCTGTGTGGCTCTCCACTACAGCCGCCAAGATCTGCTGTTGCTGCTCGTTGATCGGGCCATAGTGCTCACCCAAAGCAAAGTTCAGGGTTTGCACAGCGGCAAGTAGCGGAGTGCGCAGGTCATGGGTGAGGGTCGCAACGAAGTCCTCCCGCAGGCGTTCATTTTCTTTTTGGGCGGTGACATCCCGGAGTACGGCTACGCCGCCGAGGGCTTCCCCTTTGCGTAGGGGGGCTGCCGTAAATTGCAGCACCCGCACCTGACCGTTCTCGTCCTTAAGGCGATGCAGGCCAGTGAGTGGCCCTCCCGCAATTGCTTTGGCCAGAACCGTCGCTTCAGGGGCAATCACTTCTCCCAAAATGTCCCGCAGGGGAAGGGTATGCCAGTCGTCTAGCTCGTCCGGTTCGCGGTCAATCAGTTTCCAAAAGGCGGGATTGGCAGTCGTGATCTGACCTGCCCGTCGGTAGACCAGAACCCCATCGGCAATCGCATTGAAGATCAGTTCGAGCTTGTCATTTTCAGCGGTGAGATTGCTCAGAAGTTCGCGATTTTCGGCGGTCTCAGCACTGATCCGCTCCGCCATGATCCGAAAAGAATCGATTAAGACTTGGACTTCGAGGGGAAAGATCCCCACGGGCATCTCCGGCAGATTCGGCCCCTCGTTGAAGGCCAAATTTTGCATTTGCACGCTGAGATTTTGGAGGGGTTGGCTGATCCGCTCGCTGATCCAGTAGGCAAAGCCAATGGCGGCCAAAGCAGTTAGCAACAGACTTAAACCGAAGCCCTGAATATTCGAAAAAGGACCCGGCAATAGCTCACTGCGCAGACTAACGACCACCACACCCCAGCCCTCAACGGGCGTAAAAGCGGCCAATTGCAAAGTATCTTCGCCGCCTAATGTCTCGATAAAATCAATCGTGCCGCGCTGCCCTTGCGCCACCGCCCGGACAGGAGAAAGCTTTTTAAGGTCTTGGTGGCGCTGCACAAGTGCCAAGATGGGATGGGCAAGAGTACGGCCTTCACCATCGACCACGAAGACTTGGCGGCGCGCACTCGACTGAGTGGTGACCAGGGTTTGGATAGCAGGCAGTGCTTGGAGGGGATCCGTCACTTTCACCAGTGTGAAGCGCAGGTTATTGGCAAAGAGATCCGCGTACTGTTGCTGTTCTTGCAAAACTTCCTGTTCCCGCTGGGGCAGAGTCCGCTCGTACATCTGCACTTCCACCAAGCCAAGCACCAACACAGGCAGGATGGCTGCCAGCGCAAAAAAGAGCAGGTATTGCGTGCGAAGACGGGTAAACATACCTGTTAGCGTAACGTTCCCCGTACACTATCTAAAGAGGATTTTGTTTCTACCCATGACTACCCAACCATCTGAAGCTTTTGTCTACCTGCGCGGCGAGTTCGTCCCCAACAGCGCAGCAACGTTGAATGTTCGTACCCACGGATTTCTCTACGGCACAGCGGTCTTTGAAGGTGTGAAAGCCTACTGGACTCCAGAGCGCGAGACGATGTTTATCTTCCGTGCCCTCGACCACTACCGCCGCCTGCACCAAAGTTGCCGGATTTTGCGCCTGAAGCCGACCCTCAGCGTCAATCAGATGGTTGCCCTCACTTCCGAGATTATCGAGCGCAACGGTTGCACCGAAGACACCTACTTGCGCCCGATTGTCTATAAAGCCGATGAGCGGGTGGGTCCACTTCTCGATGTGCCGGGAACAGTCGATGATTTTTGTCTGTTCACGACCCCGATGAGTGCCTACATGGACACCCAAAAGGGTCTGCACCTCTGCGTCTCGTCCTGGCGGCGTATCGATGACAACATGATTCCAGCGCGGGCAAAAGTGAACGGTGCCTACGTCAATACGGCCCTGGCAAAAACCGATGCTGCCCTCTCCGGCTACGACGATGCGATTGTCTTGACCGAAGACGGCCATGTCGCGGAAGGTAGCGCCATGAACCTCTTCTTGGTACGGGACGGCAAACTGATTACTCCTTCTGTGAGCAGCAATATCCTCGAAGGCATCACCCGCGCCACTGTCATCGAACTTGCCCAAAAAGAATTGGGTCTCACCATCGAATCTCGCCAAGTGGATCGTACCGAGTTGTACATTGCGGACGAAATCTTCGTGTGTGGCACAGCCGTTGAAGTCTCCCCTGTCACCCGCGTCGATCATCGCAATATTGGCGATGGCACCGTTGGCCCGATTACCAAGCAACTCTACGATCTCTACGACCAAGTGATCCACGGTCGCCATCCCGATTACACCCACTGGCTCACCCCAGTAAAAGCAGCGGTACTCAGCGGTTCTTAGTACTGAGTTGTGAAAACCTTGGGCCAGCGCTCTAGGTCTGAGGATCCATCAGATTTCCCTAAGTGATAATCCATGGAAAATTGCTATCATTGTGAACAACCATTCCACTTGAGGCGGCTATGGTTCAATTTGATGCCAAGTTGCGTTTACCCACAGCCCTTGAACTGCCTGAATCCGATGACACTCCTGTGGACAATGAACTTCAAGATACCGTTCCAGGATTGCTCAAGGACACACTTCGTCTAATCTGGCAGAACCGCAACGATTGGTTTTTTGGAGTAGACATGGGGATCTACGCCGATACAGAGCAGCCTTATCGAGCAATCGTCCCCGATGGATTTTTGAGCATTGGTGTGCCTCGCTTCAAGCCTCAGTACGGTGATCGCGGACGGCCAAGCTATGTGCTTTGGGAAGAAGAGGGCAAAGTCCCAATGTTGGTTCTCGAAGTCGTGTCAGAAACATACCGAAATGAGTACAGCGAAAAGCTCAAAGAGTATCAAGACCTGGAAGTTCTGTACTATGTGGTCTACAACCCAGATCAACTGAAAAAAGACCACGCGCCATTAGAAGTGTATCGCTTGAGCGAAGGCCAGTATGTTCTGATGACTGGCGAACCTTGCTGGATGCCAGAAATCGGCTTGGGCATTGGTCGTGCCATGAACAATCATCTTGATTGGCGGCGGGAGTGGCTGTACTGGTTCAGTGAAGACGGTACACGCTATCCCATCCCCGAAGAATTTCAACGCTACCGAGCAGATTTGGCGGAACAGGAAGTAGAGCAAGCAGCGCAACGAGAAGAGCAAGAGCGCCAACGGGCAAACCAAGCAGAACAACAAGCGCAGGTTGAGCGCGAGGCACGACTGCAAGCAGAAGCGCGCGTTCAGCAAGAACGTCAACGTGCCGCACTCCTAGCAGAACGCCTAAGGGCGCTAGGATTAGACCCAGAAAATCTTTGAGCACACTGGGAGAATCATAGTTTTTCGGTGCATTTAAATCATTGACATAGTTTCTATGCAGCTTCATTTGAAGTACTCAAGCCTTGTCTAAGTACGTCAACCATACGAGGAGACTGAGGCAAATTCAGAACTGTGCTGGGGGATATTTGGCTCATGTCTTAGATCTCTTTATACAGATTATTCTCGATTTCGGCGAAAGTTGATCACCAAAAATTTGGTGGTTATCGCGCTAATATCGTCACTTACACACTGTCCTATCTCAGCTTTATTGCCAAGGAGCGCATTGATTTGAACTGGATTTGGAAGCATCAGAGCCTTCCACCAGATTTGCAGCAAATGATTTTAATCACCTCTCAGGGTGTTCATCAAGTCATTACTAACCCTCCTGATGGCTGCAATGTGACCGAATGGTGCTAAAAAGAAGCTTGCTGGCAGGCTGTTCAAAGAATCCAAGCTGGGGTTGAACCGTAGTAATCTCTGCAAGTCCAAAAAAGTGCTTGCATGTGATTTTATTTTAACTGGGATCTAGATTTTCTCCACTAAGATGAAAAGGCATCCCGATGGCATGGGTGAGGAACGTTGGTCTAGGTTCGCTGCCTATACCAGGGAGGAATGTACCGTGAGCAGAACCCACCACGACCAATTTGCCGACGATCCGCTGCGCAACTTGGCTCTAGAACTCGTCGCTTCATGGACAATCAGAACAGAGCAACAGTCAGACCTTTCACAAGAAGAACGGGAGCAACTCATGAACGTCTCATCTGCATACCTTGAGTGGAAAGAGCAGACCCTCCAAGAAGGACGGCAAGAAGGACAACGAGAAGGCGAACTTAGAGGGCGGCAAGCGGCAGCACGTGAAATTCTTCTGCAACTTCTCACCCACAAGTTTGGCCCGTTGAGTGCCCAGGTTGTTTCTCAAATTCAAGCCATCACTGATACTGAAAAACTCGAACAGTTGCCTAAGGCTCTCTTCGATGCCACTGACCTTCAGAGTTTTCTCCAAAATCTTTAAGAGCACACACCATCCTATGTCTGGCACCGTACCAAAGATTATCGCCATCGATCATGACGACTACGCTGCTAAGCATATTGGACGCACTAACGATGGGCGGCAGTTCTTTCTTACTTCGCCATTTGATCCCGCTACCAGGGATCGCAAGGAGGATTGTGAGTTTATCGCACTGTATTTATTCGACGCCCAAGGAAATCTGCTAGAAGCGCAAATCGACAGCCTTGGCCCAAGAGCTTCAATGGATGAAGAGGTGGCTCGAAGCATATACGAGAAGCGCCTAAAAGATCTAGGAAACGTTTCTTTTGAGCGCATTGAAATTGCACCCTTCTACATTGAGCGCTTCGGTTCCATCTTTGGCCTTGTACTTCGAGAACTTGAAGAAGAAGACGATCCACTGGTCGTCGAAGTCCAACCTGGAAACTACATGGCTTTCTCCGAACCATGGGACAGCGGTGAATACGACACATGAATTCAGATCATTAAACGATGAAATTGCAAACTGAGCCATATCTAGATCAAAAAGACCGTTGGCCACCGAAAGGTCAGGTGATTCTTGCTCAATATGACGCAGATTCAATCGTTGTCTACCAAGCCTATCGTCCTTCGATTGGGCACTTTGCTGCACAGCATGGCTATTTGGGCGGAGACTTTAGCTTGACGCGGATGACTTGGATCAAACCCAATTTTCTTTGGATGATGTATCGATCTGGTTGGGGGACAAAAGAGGGGCAAGAAGTGACCTTGGCAATTCGTCTTCAACGTTCTGCCTTTGAGGCCATCCTTGCTCAAGCTGTTCACTCAACATATATTCCTGAAATTTATGAAAATCAAGAGGCGTGGAGTTGCGCTGTGAAAACCTCTGATGTGCGGTTGCAGTGGGATCCAGATCACAATCCATCAGGAGGAAAACTAGAACGTCGCGCCATTCAACTCGGTCTGCAAGGTGAAGCAGCACAGAAGTATTCGCGGGAATGGATTGTGAGCATCGAAGACATTTCAGAGTTTGTCAGTGAACAGCGAAATCATGTTATTAGAAAAAACTACGACGCACTGCTGACCCCAAGCGAAAGTGCTTATCAAGTGAGCGATCTTGAGATAATCAGAAAATTGCAACTTTCGGAAATCGATGAGATTGGAAGCTAATACTTTATTGAGGTAACATAGAAGTCTTATGTGGAAAACGAACATTCAATCCGAGTCGAATGGCAGAATCATCAAAATTACTTTTAGCCAGTCTGATTTACAGCTTAGTTTTTTTGACGTATTGACGCTATTATCTGGCTCCACTGACTTTCGAAGTTATTTCAGCGCTCAATTATCCTCTGTGCCATTCAGTGCCTTTCGCTGGGAGACTCCTTCGGTAACAACGACATCGGTTGACCATTACTTCGAGTGTGTTCTTGTCGATGATCCTGGCTTAGAAAGGACACCGGATATAGCTGCGTTCTCTGATTATTTTACATCTGATGCAGTTAAAAACGTAGCTGTGTTTCCAAATCTTGGAAACGATGCAATTCTGGTGGTTCCCTGTCCTGTTACCAACGATTCTTCCTACGGACACATTGCTGCGTTTCTAAGAAATGCCCCAGGATACCAACGCGATGCACTTTGGAAATCTGTGGGGTTAGCAATGTTAATGCGTCTATCGTCGAAACCTGTGTGGCTCAGCACAGCGGGTGGAGGGGTTGCATGGCTACATGTGCGGCTAGATTCGCGCCCGAAATACTACAGTTACGCGCTCTACAAGAGAGATTGATTAGTTTGTAAAAGGTTGAGGCGAGCGCATTCTCGTTGAGGGTGCTAGCTTTACCACCTGCTACCGATTCATCATCGAAATGCGTTTAAACCCAAAGTGCCTCCCATTGGTAATCCAAACCTCTCCCGATCCGCCTCCAATTCCACATCACCATGCGTAGCGTCCAATGCAATTCTTAGTCCCAAGCCATAAAAGTTGCCAAGGGGGTGGGGAGAACAGGCAGCCGATTCTTGGGTAATCATCCCCCCACCGAGACTCAACCCAAACGCGTCAGTTGTTCTTTCAAGAGAGTGGTCTGGGTATCGATCTCGCCCAACTTGTCGCGGGTCTCTTTGACCAGTTCCGGAGGTGCATTTTGGACGTAACTCTCGTTAGAAAGGCGGCCATTCAGCCCAGCTGATTCTTTATCCAACTTTTCAAGAGCCTTTTCGAGCTTGACTTTGAGGGCTTCAATATCGACGAGGCCACTGAGGGGCAAGAAGACCTGGACAGTTCCAGTCACACCAAAAGCCACCTGGGTAAGGGGAGCGGATTCACTACTGCGCAATTCTAATTCCTCCACTTTCGCGAGATAGGAAATATAACTGCGAGTGCGCTCAAGAGCCGCCTGTTCATGAGGATTGGCGGTTTCAAGAATCGCGAGGGCGATCTTTTGAAGGGGTGGAATCTGCACAAATTGGCGCAGGTTTCTAATCGTGCGCACCACTTCTTGAATGAGCGAAAAATCGGGTTCTTCAGCAATCGGATTTTCTGCACCAACTGGGTAGGGTTGGAGAAGAATCGAGGTTTCACTAGTTGGTTGATTGAGTAGTTGCCAAATCTCTTCGGTGATGTGGGGCATCCAGGGATGGAGAAGTCGAAGGATACGATCCAATACAAAAGCAAGTACCTGTTGCGCACTGCGGCGGATTTCAGGATTGTCGAGGCGAGGCTTGGCAAGCTCCACGTACCAGTCGCAGAAGTCGTCCCAGATAAATTCGTAGATCGCCTTTGCCCCTTCACCGAGGGCGTAGCGATCCAGCAGGCTATTCAAGTTTTTCGAGGTGGAATCCAACCGTGAAAGAATCCAACGATCTGCCAGTTCCAATTTTTCGGGTTCTGGTGTCCCCAACTGTTCGGGCGTGAGGTCGTCGAGGTTCATCAATACGAAGCGACTGGCATTCCAGATCTTGTTGGCAAAGCGCTTACTCGCATCGACAGCGCGGGATTCTTTTTTCTTTTTGTCCCAGTCGAGGCGCACATCTTGGCCTGCTCCCGTCACTTCGCGCACCAGGGTATAGCGCAACGCATCGGTGCCGTAAATATCCATCAGTTCGATGGGGTCGATGCCATTGCCCTTGCTCTTGGACATCTTCTGACCCTTATCGTCCCGCACGATGCCATTGATGTAGACCGTTTTGAACGGAATTTCACCCGTGAACGCTTTGGCCATCATCGACATCCGAGCAACCCAGAAGAAGATAATGTCGAAGCCCGTGGACATCAACGCATTCGGGAAAAAGGTCTGGAAATCAGCAGTTTCTTCCGGCCAACCCAGAGTCGAAAACGGCCAGAGAGCAGAACTGAACCAAGTATCTAAAACATCGTCTTCGCGGCGCAATTTCACCCCTTCCCCATAGAGCACAATGGCTTGGGCGTAGGCTTCTGCTTCGTTATGGGCAACGATGGGGGCGGCTTCTTGATCGATCACATACCAAGCTGGAATCTGATGACCCCACCAAAGTTGGCGGGAAATGCACCAAGGACGAATCCGCACAAGCCAATCGCGATAGACATTTCCCCACCGCTCCGGGACAAACACAGGGCTATGATCTTCATCGAAATCCTTGAGACAACGTTCAGCCATCGGTCGCACATCGAGAAACCACTGATCTGAGAGGTAGGGTTCCACGGGCACCCCACCGCGTTCGGAGTAGGGCACGTTGTGTTTGTAGTCTTCTTTTTTAAGCAACCAGCCTTCCGCTTCTGCCTGCTTTTCGATAGCGGGGCGTACTCCTTTGAGGCGATCGAGTCCAGCGTAAGGCCCAGCATTTTCGTTGTAGGTGCCATCCGGGTTGAGCAAATTGATCATTGGCAAGTTGTGACGTTGACCCATGTCAAAGTCATTTTGGTCGTGGGCAGGCGTAACTTTCACAGCGCCACTGCCGAAGTCCATTTCCACCGCTTCGTCGCCAATAATCGGAATCTCGCGATCCACAATCGGCAGACGCACCTTTTTGCCGATCAAATGTTGATATCGAGGATCTTTGGGGTGAACTGCCACCGCCGTATCGCCAAGCATCGTCTCTGGTCGGGTCGTTGCCACGACCAAGGTTTCCTCCGAACCGACCACAGGATAGGCGAAGTGCCACAGGAATCCTTTAACTTCTTTCTCATCGACTTCGAGATCTGAAACCGCTGTCTGAGAAGCTGTACACCAGTTGACCAAATACTTTCCGCGATAAATCAAACCCTTGCTGTGGAGATCGACGAAAACTTTCACTACGGCTTGATTGCGTTGGGCATCGAGGGTAAAGGCTTCTCGGCTCCAGTCCAAAGAAAGTCCAAGGCGGCGGAGTTGCCCTGTGATTTGCCCCCGCGACTTTTCTTTCCAGGCCCAAGCCCGTTCCATAAAAGCGGGGCGACCCAACTTGAAGCGATCCGTGCCCTCTTCTTTAAATTGCTTGTCCAGTACGGTATGCACGGCGATGCTGGCGTGATCCGTTCCTGGCAACCAAAGCGTCTTGAAACCTTTCATTTTGCGGTAGCGCATCACCACATCGGGCAGCGTAAAACAGAGGCCATGACCCATGTGCAACGAGCCTGTGACGTTGGGAGGCGGGAGCACCATGCTGAATGGTTCCCCCGGATCGTTGGTCTTGGGAGTATAAAATCCTTTGTCTTCCCAGTACCGTTGCCAGCGCGGTTCGGCTTCAAAGGGACTGTATTCTTTCGGTAAGGTGCGGGTCATAGGCTTGCACACGGACAGCAAATTCTAGGATATCCCTTTGCCTGACCTAGCTGTGGAAGTGTTCTTGTCGTTCCGAAGTCGCACATGATTCCCGTTATGGGGTACGGACTGCAATAAGGGCAGGGCGTTTCTACTGTCCGGCGCCGGACATCTAAGCTCAGATCATGATTGCCACTTGTGGGATTAAACCATGTTCCGCTATATTGAACTCACTTCACCCAGCAGGAGGAGTGAGATGGAACGCGATCGATTTCAAGAAGCGGATCCTGCGGAGCGTTTGGCGCTTGGCCAATCTCTCTTAGAGATCCGCGATCAGCGACGCTATATCGAGCTAGGCTTTACGCGCTTTGAAGCATTTTTGGATTCGAAGGCTTGCCCTGTCGGTCATACCGTCGCTCGCTACGCAATCAAGTTAGCAGAACGCAAGGATCTGCACCCCCACTTGGATTTGGGGATTGCCCGTATCACTGAACTGATGCGATTGCCCCAAAAAGCAACGCAACAATTACTGCAAGAGGGCACGCCAAAAGGTCCAATTTCCGCTTTATCCGTGCGGGTTCTGCGCCGTTATGTCTTGGGCTTAATGGGTGAGCAGCCCGTTTGCGCTCCAGTCCGTCCAGAACAGATCGATCAGCTCATTGAAAGTTGGGCTTCCCCTCTGCGCGAACAACTTCTTAACCGCCTGCTTAAAAAGCAATTCGGTCAAGATCTAGCCAAATTGAGGAGTTTGCTCAGAAAAGATCAATCCCATGAATTGGTCTCCTTCTTTCCTGAGACGCGCCGCAGTCTGCCCCAACGTTGGGTCGCCCTCACAGCCCATCTTGAACGCCTAGAACAACTGCTAGGCGGCAATCCCAAAGCCGTATCCCCCTTTATTCGCCAATTGCGTTTGCCCCTCGAAAACTGGGAGCGCGCCGTTTTCTATCTCGATCTGTGTCGCCGCGATCCGATCCGTCAGAGTGATTTTCATCGCCATCGCTCTGCCTGTACAGCCGTCGAGCTGATCATGCGGGGCAAAGATGGGCAGTTCAACACCGATCAGGCATTTTTACAGGCGCAGCTTGCCCAAGGGCAGCCATCGAAGCAGCCACCCCGGCTCAAACCCTTCTGGCGCAGGCTTTTTGAGGAGGTCAATCCACCTCCTGAGTACCGGAGCTTTCTGGGTCAACTCGATACTGAAGTGATCGGTGAGCAGTGGCAGATCCGCTGTGTCGATAACTATCAAGCTGACTACTTGCGCCAATGCCTGCGCAACCGCAAGACAGCACTTTTTTGGCAGATTGCGGCTGACGAACTCGGAAGTACCCACATCCGCATGCACTGGTCAGAAAGTGGCAAACCGCAAACCCTCGTATTCTCCCTCCAACGCCAAGTGGCTTAAACCCCTATTGAGGAAAGTTTCATGAAAAAATTCTCCCGTTCGTTGCTGCGAACCAGTGCCCTTGCACTCCTACCCATCGTCGATAACTTCGCCCATCCCCACGCAGCTCATGCAGTCTTCTTCGAAAATGCCCGTGTTTGGCTCGATGCGACTTTTACGGCCACAGGAAATGCAGGTGCTGCCCTCGGTGTCGATATGACCATTAATGTTCTACGAGCAGTGCTCTTGATCTGGGTTGCCCTCGGTATTGTGCGCACGATTCAAGCTGCTAGAAACGATGAAGATTGGCAGACTACCGCCCGCGTCCCGATCCTGGCAACGATTTCGATTGTCGTCGGCGATATTATTACGGGTCTCATTATTCCTCCACCGGCCTAATACCAGATCGTTGCAAAAATGCATGATTTCATCGGTGTTTGCATTGCCTGAGGGATGGGTGCAGAATGCTGCGCCCCTACATATCCCCTGGCCCGATTATTGTTCAGGCGAAATGGTGTAAATTCATGCGCAAACTCAACCGCAGACTGGGCCAGAAGGCCGACTTTCTCAATTTGATTCCTGGTGACTTGGTGCTGCCTTGGCTGGTGCTCGCTCTGGGAAGTTACGGCATTCTCAATGGCATCTTTGGGGTCAACTGGATCTGGACGGCCATGATCGTGCTCTGGGAATGTCTTGTCTGGTTACTGCTTGCCGGCAAAACCCCCCACCGATTTTTTGGTCAAATGGTCACTCCCCCCAAACTTGCCCGTTCGCGCCTGAGGCAATCAGGATGAAACGCGAGGGATTTACTCCTGTCGAAAAACTGGTGGATCTGGTCGCCCTCGGCCAGATTGAGCATTCCGAATTGACCTGTGGGTTTTATATTCTCCAGCGCAAACGTACCTACCGTTGTGTCTTCGGTTTTAAAACCCCAGGTATTCACGCCCACCAATCTCCCCAAAGCTTTGCCCAGGCATGGGAGGGGTTGGTCACGCTTGGTCGCGAACTGCCAGCGGGGGGACGATTGCAAGTACGATTATCGAGCTTTCGAGAAGATCAAAGCCGCATTGCTGAACTCCAAAAATTGAGAGCGAACACCTTGAGTCAACCCCTGGACTGGTTGATGGCAGGGGAACAGGAGCGTACAGCGGAACTAGCTGCCGATGGGCGGCGGCGGCAGATTGCCGTAAATCTGTTTGCTTCTTGGTCAGAATGGTCGGCTCAGACCGAGGCTCGCGACTGGATCGACCGAGTTGCTTTGAGCGCTCATGACCTGTGGTTGAACTATCTGGGCGAAGTCGAAGCCGATCAAAAAGCCCAGATCCTGCGCCTGACCCAGCAGGCTTTTATCCACTGCCGCCAATGGCTCAATATGCTCAATCTCGGTGCAAGGCTTGATGTCCAAGCGATGCACAGCGAAGAGCTGATGGCCTGGACCTGGAAGCAGTTCAACGATACGCCTTCACCACCGATTCCCAAGCAGTTTCGCTGGGATGGTCATGCTCTCCTCGTCAAATCCCATGGAGAGCTGGCCTTTGGCAGTGCCCTATTTGAAACTCCGCCTCAACTGAGTGCCGAGCAGATTGCGCTACGGGCAAGTGACGGCAGTATCCGCCATGGTGCAGTCATGGTGTGGGACGAAAAACCAGCCGGGTTCATCGATGCCAGCCAACAACTGCGTTACCTCTGGCAACTGATTGCCCGCCCAGAAGTCCAAGACACGGAGATCGTCGTTGAACTTTCGACCTTGAATGAACAGACCAGTCGCGACAATGCCATGCGTCTTCAGCGTCAGGCGACTTCTGGCCTCAAACTCAGCCAGAACCAAGGCAAACTGATCGACGTTGCCCAGCAGATGAAACTCGAAGAAGCAGCAGAACTCGAAAAAGCGTTTATCCAGGGATCTCGTCCTCTCTATATCGCTGTCGCTGTCCTGATTTGGCGCTCAGAGGCCCAACTGCTTCCCGATAGTTGCCGATTCATCAGTAGTTTCTTTCATCGGCCAGCCCGATTGGTGCGCGAAGTCTCCTACGCCTGGAAAATTTATCTGCAAAGTCTACCTTTTACCTGGGATGCCCTTTTGGTCAGTCCCTTCGACCGCCGCATGGAATTACTCGATGAGGAAGCACCAGGATTTTTGCCGTTGGTCTGTGTCCATGGCAGTGATCGCAGTGGGATCGAACTGATCAGCGAAGAAGGACTCAATCCGATTTGGCTCGATCTGTACGAACGCCACCGCAACTTGGCTTTGTTTGGCACAACCCGCTCAGGAAAGTCAGTGATCTTAGAAGTCTTGATCCGCCATGCTTTGGCGCGGGGGATTCCTGTCGTGGCGATGGATTTTCCGAAGCCCGATGGCAGTTCCACTTTCTCTGATTACACCGCTTTTCTCGGTGGTGCGTACTTCGATGTCGGACGACATTGCCTCAACCTCTTTGAATTGCCTGACCTGCGTCTCCTCAAAGCCGACTTGCGCAAAGAACGCCTCGAAGAATTCCAAGAATTTTTGGTCTCCGCCTTAATGGTGATGGTGCTTGGCCGTACCCTCAGTGAGCCGCTCCTCTCCCAAACCGTCCGCTCCATGCTGCAACTGGCCATCAATGCCTTTTTTGCCGATCCCTCGATTCGTGAACGCTACGACCAAGCCATTCGCGGCGAAGTTGGCTCAGAAGCCTGGAAACACTATCCTTCTTTGCCAGATCTCATGCCTTTTATCGACCTCGAACGCTTGGGATTTGACAGTGGGCACATGGGAGCAGCCTTCGAACAGATTCGCCTGCGTCTCAACTATTGGCTCGGTTCCCGTGTTGGCCAGAAACTCAGTCAACCCTCAACGATCCGCGCCGACTCTCCCCTGCTTGTCTTTGCCCTGCGCAACGTCAGTAACGAGGAAGACATGGCAGTTTTAGCCCTTGCCAACTACGCCGCTGCTCTGCGCCGCGCCTTGGCAACGCCTGCTTCTCTGTTTATCCTCGACGAAGCACCGATCCTCTTCGAATGTGCGGAGATCGCAAACTTAGTGGCGCGGCTCTGTGCGAACGGAGCAAAAGCAGGGGTGCGGGTGATCCTCTCCGCCCAAGATCCGGACACCATCGAAAAAGCCCCCAACAGTTCCAAAATCTTCCAAAATTTAGGGACGCGATTGATTGGGCGCATCGAAGCGAATGCCATTCCATCTTTTGTCCGCATCTTCGGCTACAGCGAAGCCAGCCTTGCTCGTAACGCCAGTGCCCAATTCTTTCCAAATAGCCGCGAAATCTTTTCGAGGTGGCTGATCGACGATGGCGGAAGACTGATTCCCGCCCGCTACTACCCGTGCTATCGCGCCCTCGCCGTCGTCGCCAACAACCCCGACGAACAAAAATCCCGCTCCGCTTTTCTCGCTGCCATTGGCACCCGCTACCCAGATACCCTGACTGCCCTTGCTGATTTCAGTCGTCACTATGTGCAGATGCTCAGAAGCAAGGGAATATAATTTTGCAGCTTATTCTTGTCCAAGCGCAATGAAAAAATACATTTCTCTTGTCTTTCTACTCACTGTCTTTTCAGAACCAGCCCATGCTCTGCCTGCAAAAAATTTATGCTCCACCCAAGAACAGGTGATCTTGAGTTGCACACTCAAGAAAAATGAGCGGATTCTTTCCTTGTGTGCGTCCAAGAATCTCGGTGCGAACAAGGGCTACCTCCAGTATCGTTTTGGGAAACGGAGCCGCATCGAGTTAGTGTTTCCCGTCAATCGCCAAGGTTCACAAAAAGCGTTTACCTACGCACGCTACACCCGACCACTGGTGACTTACTTGCAGGTACGTTTTGTCAATCTCGACTACACCTATGAAATCTTTTCTCAAAGCGATGCCACTCCAGGAGCCAGTTTTGCTTCCACAGGAATAGCCGTTACCCCTGACAGCAAAAAAGCCACACGCACCTTCGAATGTACGCAACCCATTTCGGGCAGCCTCTCAAAATTAGAAGGGACCGTGCCCCAAGTTGATTTTTTGGACAATGCGCCTTAAGAGTCTGCTTGTACGAACCCCAACCAGTCCAGATTCGCTTCCTCAAAAAAGTCGCTCCATTTATCCGCGAACAACGTTGGCACCCAACTCAGAGCATCGAAGAACATCCCGATGGCGCTTTAACGCTGCATATGCGCATTCCAGGATTGGCCGAAGTGATGCGTTGGGTGATGGGCTATGGAGGCGATGCCATTGTTGAGGGCTGCCCAGAGCTAGTCGAGATGATTCGTCTTGAAAGTGCGAAGATGGCAAAGAATTACCAGTGAGCGCCGCCATGGATTTGCTCCTTAAAAAACCGACGATCCAACTGCGGCTTCCCACCGATTTACATCTGAGTGACGAACAACTTTTTGAGCTTTGCCAACTCAATCAAGAACTGCGGATTGAGCGCACGGTATTAGGAGAATTATTAATTATGTCCCCAGCTAGTAGCGACTCTGGTGCTCGTAATGCCAGTTTGACTGGGCAACTCTGGCTCTGGAATCGCACTACAAGCTTAGGCCAAGTCTTCGATTCTTCAGCCGGTTTTGTCTTCGCAAATGGAGCAATGCGCGCACCAGATGCAGCCTGGATTCGTCGAGAGCGATGGGAAGCCTTGCCTCTTTCTCAACGTCAAAAATTTGCGCCCATCAGCCCTGATTTCGTCGTTGAACTAAAATCCCCCTCGGACAAACTCGAAGATTTACAGAGCAAAATGCAGGAGTATATCGAAAATGGTGTTCTCCTAGGCTGGCTTATCGATCCGATGCAGCGACGAGTCTGGATCTACAAACCTGGAATCGAGTCACTTACACTCGAAAATTCCCTCAGCCTCTCAGATCCTCTACTCCCAGGATTCGAACTGGAGCTAGAAGAGATCTTTGCTTAGGCAATTTTTATCTAAACAGGGTAGAGGCAGCAGAACAGAGAGCACAATCGTCTATTTTGAGCGCAATAAAACTTAATGTCTTAAGAGGAAGCAGGATCTTCTGTTCTAGGATGTGAGCTGACTATTCTATTCGGAGCGCCATACAGTGAAACGCCGAGACTTTCTTGCTGCCACGATTGCGATTACAGCCGTGAACCTTAAGCCAGCTTTTGCGGTACCTTCAGAAAATTCTCTGCTCGCCACTTGGCGCGACATTCACGGTGGGCTGCCTCCTTTTGATCAGGCGAAAGTCGAACAATTTAAGCCAGCGCTTCTCGAAGGCATGGATGGAACGCGCAAGGAAATCGCTGCGATTGCCGCAAATCCCGCACCACCAACCTTTGAAAATACGCTGGCTGCCCTTGAGGATGCTGGGCGACCTTTTGATCGGGTGAATGCAGTCTTTGGGGTTTTCACCTCAACGATGAATGACAAGCCGATGCAGTCTGTCCAAAAAGAAATGGTCGGCCCAATTGCCGCATTTGGTGACGAGATCACGCAAAATGAAGCCCTGTTTACCCGGATTAAATCTGTCTATGAAAACCGTACAACGGCAAAACTGACTCCGGAACAAAAACGTCTCACAGAAGTGACCTATGAGCGTTTTGCCCGTCAGGGTGCTGCACTAAACAAAACCCAAAAAGCAAGGCTGACTGAGATCAATCAAGGGTTGGCCAAGTTATATACCCGTTTTAGTCAAAATGGACTCGCTGATGAAGAAAACTACACGATTATTTTGAATAGTGTCGAGGATTTAGCTGGTCTTTCCGAGACACTTAAGGATAGTGCTGCGGCTGCGGCTGAAGAGAAAGGGATGAAGGGTAAATGGCTGATTAGCAATACCCGTTCATCTGTAGAACCTTTCTTGACATTTTCTTCTCGACGGGATCTTCGTGAAAAAGCTTGGCGGATGTGGATCAGCCGTGGCGAGAACGGGGGAGAACATGACAACAATGCCGTAATTACTGAGATCCTTCAGCTACGTGCTGAAAAAGCGCAGTTGTTAGGTTTTCCAACC
This sequence comes from Gloeobacterales cyanobacterium ES-bin-313, assembly GCA_014379585.1. GTDB lineage: Bacteria > Cyanobacteriota > Cyanobacteriia > Gloeobacterales > Gloeobacteraceae > JACMLN01. Next base: position 64,201 of record JACMLN010000109.1, read on the forward strand.
TATGCCCATTGGATTACCAAGAGCAACATGGCCAAAACCCCTGATGCAGCCATGGATCTGATGCTGCGGGTATGGAAACCGGCTGTGGCGAGGGTTCGAGAAGAAGTAGCGGATATGCAAAAAGTGGCCGATGCGGAAGGAGCCACCTTCAAAATTGCTCCCTGGGATTATCGTTACTATAGCGAGAAGGTCCGCAAGGATCGCTATGGCCTCGATCAAAATGAGGTCAAGTCTTATTTGCAGTTAGAAAAGATTCTAGAGGCCATGCATTGGGCGGCTGGTCAACTGTATGGGTTGAGTTTTGTGCGCCTGATTGATGTTCCAGTTGTGATGCCTGATGTTCGTGTCTGGGAAGTCCGCCGAGGTGAAAAGCGCATTGGTCTCTGGTACTTTGACCCTTACGCTCGCTCTGGAAAGCTTTCAGGCGCATGGATGAGCGAATACCGCCTTCAAGAAGCTTTTCGAGACAAGATCACCCCAATCGTTTCTAACAATTGCAATTTTGTTAAAGCAAAACCTGGTGAACCTGTTCTGATCAGTTGGGATGATGCCTCGACGATGTTCCACGAGTTTGGTCATGCACTGCATGGCCTCAATTCGAATGTGCATTACCCCAGTCTTTCCTGCACGAATGTCGCACGCGACTTTGTCGAATTTCCAAGCCAGTTAAACGAATATTGGTTGCCCACCGAAGCAGTACTCAATCGCTTTGCAGTGCATTATCAGACAGGCAAAGTGATCCCAAAGGAGCTGGTAGCCAAAATCAAGAAGGCTAAAACTTTCAACCAGGGATTCAAAACCGTTGAATACCTGGCCAGTGCGATTGTTGATATGAAAGTGCATCTGGCCGGATCGACCAAAATTGATCCAAAGACGTTTGAGGCACAAACCCTCAAAGCGATCGGTATGCCCGATGAGATCGTTATGCGCCACCGTATGCCCCACTTTGGTCATATTTTTTCTGGAGATGGCTACTCGGCTGGTTACTACGATTACATCTGGGCGGATACCCTGACCGCTGATGCTGCTGAAGTGTTTCAAGAAGCGCCCGGTGGTTTTTATGACAAACCAACCGCCAAGCGCCTGTACGAATCCATCATGAGTGTGGGCAATACGATTGAGGCTGCCGAAGCCTTCCGGCGTTTCCGGGGTCGTGACGTAAGCGTCAATGCCCTGATGCGAGATCGAGGTTTCCCAACTGTCTAAGCTGGGGCTTCGCTGCCCTGCTTGCGCGCCTGAATTACAAAAGAAGATCTGCTGCTGCTAGCACTTTGGCAAACTCACCATCCAGACTTGCAAGTGCTGTCTCGTGGATGAGTTGGGCAGGATAATGCTTGCCTCGAAACTCACGATCAAAAGTAGCAACGGCATCCTCGACCACATTTACCTCGAAACCTAAGTTTCCGGCCATGCGAGTCGTTGTAGAAACGCAGTGATCAGTGGTGAGACCAACAATGATCAGCTTCTGGATTCCCCGCTCCCGCAGGTGGACTTCCAGATCTGTGCCAATAAAAGCACTGTTGACCGACTTCTGAAAAATGACTTCGCCTTCTTCGGGCTGCGCTTCCGGTTTGAATGCACAGCCGGGGTGGTTCGGGTGCAGAGACGAATGAGGGAGCACCGAGAGATGCTGGATATGTATCACTGGCTGACTTGCTTTTCGCCAAAAAGAGAGCAATTCGGCAATGCGATGCTCCGCTTCAGGATTATTTCGATGTCCCCAGACGGGATCATCGAAAGCTTTTTGCACGTCGATCAATAACAGAGCAGCACAGGGTTCAGTCATAGTCTTCAACACAAGCAAACAAACTCAGCATCCAAGAGGAATGCTTTGTCTGTCAACGCCCACCCCACTGATCGGCTGTGCATTTGCCAGTAAAATTTTTTGTCCCCCTCACAAAACCAAGAAGCCATCTAGGAAAAATTTGAAACTGCAAGTGGGAGATTCTTGGAATTGCCATAAGCATGGCTTTCCAATGGGCTAGATTGAGGACATGCGATTACTGATCTGCGAAAGTCCTGGCAAAATCAAGACCCTCAAAAGTATCTTGGGGGCTGGTTGGGATGTCCAGGCTTCCATGGGTCACGTCACAGAATTGGCTGCCGATGGCGAGGATTCCCTTGGTTTTGACTTGGGTGAAAATGCAGTGACGTGCCGCTACGTAGCGCGTGGAGCCGCTGGCGGCGCAACACTCAAAAAACTGAGGGCTGCAGCCCAAAAAGCAGAGCAAGTCTATCTGGCTACAGATCCTGACCGAGAAGGCGAAGCGATTGCATGGCATCTAGCGAGAGAATTGCGGCTGCGCAACCCCCAGCGGATTACTTATACCCAGATCACGCCAGCTGCAGTTCAAGCAGCCCTCAAAGCGCCGAGGAATCTGGATTTGGCTTTAATTAGTGCCCAGCGTGCCAGACAGTGCCTCGACAAATTGGTGGGTTACAAAGTTTCACCCCTGCTCTGGCGTTCGACAGGGGGCAAAAGTGCCGGACGGGTACAAAGTGCAACACTGCACCTCGTCTGTGAGCGCGAACGGGAAATTGCTGCTTTTGTACCGATCGATTACTGGTCGGTTTGGGTCGATTATCAAGAAGGGTTCCGTGCCTTCTACAAAGGCCAAGAAACAGAAGAGAGCGAAGAAGTACCCACGGACGATGCCACCCACCATCGCGAGGCAAAGCCAACCGAAGAATCGACCCGCGTTCTCAGCGAAGCCCAGGCAGATAGTCTTGTAGCAGCGGCTCGTAAAGAAACCCACAGGGTTATCTCTGTTAGCCAAAAAGCAGCGACAAAATCCCCACCTGCCCCATTGATCACTAGTTCATTGCAGCAAGTTGCCGGGGCGATCCTCGGTTATCCCCCCGAAAAAACGATGCGCATCGCCCAGGATCTCTACGAAGGCATCGATCTTCCCCAGGGGCGCAAGGGGCTGATCACCTACATGCGCACCGATAGTGTCACCCTCGCCCCCGAATGCCTCGAACAAGTGCGTGACTATCTGCAAGCCAACGATCCGACCAATTTACCCACGAAGGCAACCCGACATCGGGCGCGGGACAAAGCCCAAGAGGCTCACGAAGCGATTCGACCCACCGAGATTGCCCTCACCCCAAAAACAATCCGCGATTCCCTCAGCGAAGAACAACTGCGCCTCTACGACCTGATTTGGCGGCGAACTGTTGCCTCTCAATGCGCCCCCGCCCGATTAGAGCGGACGACGATTCTCACCCGCTCCGGGAATATCCAGTGGCAGGCGAAGGGAATGACGGTTGCTTTTGCAGGCTACACCCGCTACTGGAACGACCTCGAACAAGCCCTTGTTTTACCAGAACTTCGAGCCGATCAGAATTTGCAACTGAGCGACGCGACCCACGAAAAAAAGCGCACCCAGCCACCCCCACGCTACAGCGAACCAAAACTTGTCCAACTCATGGAGAGGCGGGGCATCGGGCGGCCTTCAACCTACGCTTCGACAATTCGTACCCTCAAAGAGCGGCAGTACCTAGAAATTCAGGGAAAAGCGTTGATCCCCACGCCCCTCGGTCTCGAAAGTGATGGCGTGCTCTCTCGAACCCTGCCAGATCTGGTGGACAGCCAATTTACCGCCCAAATGGAGTTAAGTCTCGACGAAATTGCTGGGGGCAAAAAGCAATGGGAGCCTTATCTCATCCAGTGGAATCAGGGCTATCTCGTTCCAGCCCTCAGCCAAGCAAAACTGACCATCGTCGGCGAGTTTGGCAATCAGCGCCCGGCCCGTGCACCGAAAACCCAAGAAGTCTCAAAAGTACCCTGCCCTCAGTGCAAAGCGCCCCTCGTCAAAGTAACGACCAAGAAAGTGAGGCGTGGTTATTTTCTAAAATGTACTCAGTGTCCGGAGATGGTGCTTTTTTGGGATGCTTTTAACAAGCGTTGGTCACCCCCCAAAGCGAAAGCAGAAACTTTGCCAGCAAGTACCACCGAGTTTGCCTGTCCTGTCTGCAGTAAGCCGCTCGAAAAGTATGCCTACCTCAAAGAGGGCGAAGCGAAAACGATGCTGCGCTGCTCCGACCCAAAGGCAAGAGCAAACACAAAACATCGCAATGTTGCTTTCTTCTGGACTGCCCAGGGTACTTGGTGGAGCAAGTCCTTCGGGGACTTAGGGGCTGGACAGTGACTCAATCGGGGCAGGCTTAAAGTCGCGGTTATCCAAAACTTGGACAATCACGAGATAGCCAATGCCCAGAGCTAAGGCAAAAGCACCGGTCAATAGAGCCACGAATTTAGGGCGATCCATTTTTATGCCTTGTAGGGCACGAACTGACCATCTTTGATCATGAAGATGTCGAAGGGTGCTTTGACTACATCGCCTTTTTCGTCGAAGGTAATCCCACCTGCCAGACCAGCGAAATCTTTGACCTTGTGTAGAGCTTCCAGCACTGTCTCACGGGTAGGCGTTTCAGATTTTGCAATCGCGTCTAGAAGCACACGAGCTGCATCGTAGGCGTAGGGGGAGAAAGGACCAGGATCTTTGCCGTAGGCCGCTTTGTAGGCATCAACGAAAGCTTTGTTGTCTACTTGGGCTGGACCACTGATGTAGATATCGCTGGAAGCCTTGCCGACGATCTCGATAAAGCTATTTTCTTTGGAGCCGTCACCGCTGACAAAGCGGGCGTTGATGCCCAATTCACGGGCTTGACTGGCGACCAACCCGCCTTCAACAAACACTCCACCAAAAAAGATTGTGTCAGGGTTGAGGTTTTTGATTTTGGTAAGGACTGCCCGGAAGTCTTTATCCCCGGTGGTAATCGCTTCAAAGATAACCACTTTCGAGCCGCCCTGAGTCACACCTTCTTGAAAAGAGGAGGCGAGTCCTTTGCCGTAGGGGGTATTGTCGTGGAGGATGGCGATCACTTTGGACTTCAGTTTCTTGAGCGCAAATTGACTGTCGATGGCCGCTTGCTGGTCATCTCGTCCCACCAATCGAAAGATATTTTTGTAACCTTGTTCGGTAAGGGTAATGCTCGTGCTGCCAGGAGTGAGCATCGCCAATTTGCTCTGGTTGTAAATAGACGATGCCGGAATGGAACAGCCAGAGTTGAAGTGCCCGATCACCCCAAGCACGCGCTCATCACTTGCCAACTTGCGGGCAACTTGGGTGGCATCTTGGGGGCGAGCCTGGTCATCTTCCACAGAAACTTCGATGGTCTTGCCGCCGATGCCACCTTTTTTGTTGATCTCGTCCACGGCAAGCTGGACGGCATCTTTGATGTACTCCCCTTGAACGGCCTGGGGGCCAGACATGGGTGCGGCAACTCCGATCACCAAGGTATTGGCGTTGCTACAAGCAGTCAGTAAGGTGAGCGCGGTTAAGCCTGTTGTAAATTCACGTCTGCGCATTTTATTTTTTAAAGTATTTTTCGGCTCTATAGTACATCGTTGGGCATACTATGGCATCTTCTTGATTCTGGGATGATTTATCGCCTCAACAAACGATACACTCTAAGGGCTGGTACTGCTGGCGGATTCATGGGTTTCTTCTCTGCTTTTCTCTTCATAATATTTTGCTTTTTAATCTCGCCTCAGGCAGTCTTGGCTGCTGGCTTCGGTAAGAATGTGCTTTCGGGGAGTCCCCTCCCCTTCCTCATCGCATTTTTAACTGCCACAGGGGTAGCCTTGTTGCTCACCCCGACAGTCCGTCTGCTGGGCCTCAAGTGGGGATGGGTCGATATGCCCAACGAGCGCAAAATTCATACACGCCCGATGGTGCGACCGGGCGGAATTTCGATTTTTTTAGCGGTGACCTGTGCCCTGCTTCTGGTGTGGGGACTGGGTTGGTTTGGTACCTTGCCCCCCAACAAAGAGTACGAAGTTTGGGGTGTCACCATTGGTGCTGTGCTCTTCTTCTGTTTGGGATTGGCCGACGATTTTTTGAATTTGCCGGCTCTGCCGCGTCTATTGATTCAGATTGTGATTGCTACCGCCGCTTGGAAAGCCGGTGTCGATGTGGCATCGCTTTCTTTGCCTGTGATCGGGATAGTGAAATTGGGTTGGCTTAGTTTGCCGATCACCGTGATCTGGCTCGTCGGTGTGGTCAACGCGATTAACTTTATTGATGGACTCGACGGTCTTGCCTCAGGGGTCTGCGGAATTGCTGCTGTAGTCACATTCGTTGTTGCTGTGTTTACAGGCCAGTGGGCAGCCGCTTTGATCTCCGCCGCCGTCGCTGGTGGGACTCTTGGATTTTTAAGATACAATTTCTATCCTGCCAAGATATTTATGGGGGATGGGGGTGCTTACTTCTTGGGCTTTATGCTTGGTGGACTTTCGGTGATTGGGGTCGTCAAAGTCGTCACCACAGTTGCCCTTGTCATTCCTTTTTGCATTTTGGCGGTGCCGATCTTCGATACTGCTTCGGTGATCGTTCAACGTCTGCGCACAGGGGTTTCCCCTTTTAAAGCAGACAAGCGCCATCTTCACCATCGGCTCCTAGAAGCGGGGCTTTCTCATCCCAAAACCGTGATCGTGATCTACGCGATCACCCTTTGGGCAGGCAGTATCGCCCTGGCCATTTCAGGGATGCCAGCGGGAGGCACCTATGCCGCAGTCGCAACCTTGATCCTTGGGTATGTCAGTTGGGGTGCCTGGAAAGAACGGCGTTCCCAAACACCAACTGGCTCATGAGACAAAGTTCGGCCCAAACGGAATCCCTAAGGGCTTGATCCGCACCAACTGTTCGCTCATGGCACTGTGAAGATGGCCATTGGTGGCCAGAAGCCGTCCCGAGCCTAAGTCAAAAGTGGATTGATCGTAGGCTGTGACCAATCCACCTGCTTCTCGCACTAAGATCACCCCGGCTGTAATGTCCCAGGGAGAAAGGCCACGCTCCCAGTAACCATCGAGTCGTCCAGCGGCGACGTAGGCAAGATCTAGCGCCGCAGAACCGCCCCGTCTTACGCCCTGAGTCAAATGGGTGAACTGACAAAATTCGGCGTAGTTTGTGTCTGGTTGATCGCGGCGGTCGTAGCCAAATCCTGTGGTCAGCAAGCTGCGCGATAGCTCTGACGTAGCCGAGACATGGATCGGTTGGCCGTTGCAAAAAGCCCCCAGCCCTTGTGATGCCGAAAATAGCTCGTTGCGAATCGGTTCATAGATCACGCCAACGGCGGGTTCACCGTCGATCATCAGACCGATGGAAACAGTGAAAGCAGGATAGCGATGGGCAAAATTGGTCGTGCCATCTAAAGGATCGACGGCCCAGAGAAATTGACTTTGCTGGGCACCAGCCATGCCGGACTCTTCCGCCAGGATCTTGTGTTCAGGAAATGCAGCTTCGAGAATTTCCAGAATCGCTGCTTCGGAGGCACGATCTGCTTCGGTAACGAGATTGCCAGGGGTCTTTTCCGAAATATTCTCCAGTTTGCCCAGGTAGCCCAGCAGGATGTCTCCACCTGTGCGGGCTGCCGCACAAGCAATTTCTAAATAGTGCTCCATTTTCTGCCTTTTGTTGCTCTGCCTCAGCCTACCAGGAGAGGCTTGGGCCAGTGCAGCCACCTAGACGACATGGATCGCAAAAAACGCTCAGAGTTGCTCCTTCAAGATCTCGGCATTGCGATCAACACAGGGCTGCCACCGATCACCAGTGAAAAACTGCGAAGCGCCAAAGCCGTTGCAGAGCGGGCAAGGGTTCTCTACGCTGTGGCGATGTATGCCGAGGGAACAGCGTCAGCCCAAGGGATCGCCTTTCTCAAAGGACATGGACTCTGGCCAAGCGCTGTTACTCCCAAGGAAAAAGCATTTCTTTGCAACTGCGATCCCAGCCCTCTGGACATCATCCAATTTACCTGGCGCTATGAAAGTCTGTGGGTGCTGCTCTGGGCAATAGGTGGTCTTGAAGCCCTCAGTTTCCCAGACCACCTCTGCGAAGTCGTCGAGGTGCATCGAATCGTCCTCAACCTTCCTGAGTACTGCTCATTGCGTCCCAGTACTGAAATTTTGGATGCAGCCGATCTGACCTATCGCTGCCATTGGGCCACCATTGAAAATCAACTGCGCTGCCGAGGCTCTGACAGACTGGATCCTGGCGTGGTCTACGAACGCCACTACGCCTTTAACTGGCTGCTGTGCCATCAAAATCAAGAATGGGACGATGTCACTACTGACACCTGAGCTTGTGCTAAGATCCGTTAGGCGCGGGTCGGTGCCCGAGTGGTTAATGGGGGAGGACTGTAAATCCTCTGCGTAAGCTACGCTAGTTCGAATCTAGCCCGGCCCACCTTGCTGCCGTAGCACAGTGGTAGTGCACCCCCTTGGTAAGGGGGAGGTCATGAGTTCAAATCTCATCGGTAGCTTAAAGCTCGAACCCGCCTGTGAAGCGGGTTTTATGTTCTGAGCTGGATTTTCGCAGTACAGGTTTGACCTGCTACAGCGTGGCAATTACGGGACGGGGATCCCCGCGCACATGATTCTTTTCCAACGAACCTTTCGATCCTAAATCTTTGGGTTTGCTACGCTCAGTTTCCCAAGTGCGTTACCCAATGCCAATTCGAAGCAGAACTTCATGGTTGGATCGATGTTTTGGCGCAGCAGCCTGCGCCAAGATCTTCAAGTTGCGACCGTCGGCTTCTCAAGCATCAGCTTTGCGTGACGCATCGAGTCAGGAACCTCAATCGGGTAATTCCCGGTAAAGCAGGCGGCACAGAAGTTCGTACCTGTAGAACTCGCCGCTTCAAACATGCCTGCTTTACTCAAGTAGGCGAGGGAATCGACACCAATATGGTGCGCAATCTCCTGGACACTTTTCGTCGCAGCAATAAGCTGATCCTGAGAATCCGTATCGATTCCATAAAAACAGGGATGGGTGACTGGGGGCGAGGAAATCCGCATGTGGACTTCTTTTGCGCCTGCATCTTTGAGGGCTTTGACGATCTTGCGGCTGGTCGTGCCACGCACGATCGAGTCATCGACGATCACGACTCGTTTGCCTGCAAGCACATCTGGGAGCGGATTGAGTTTCATCTTGATGCCCGCTTCCCGCATGGACTGGGTCGGCTGGATGAAGGTGCGGCCCACATAGTGGTTCTTGATCAAGCCTTGCTGAAAAGGAATACCCGCCTGACGGGCATAGCCAATTGCTGCTGGGGTGCCGGAGTCAGGAACGGCAATCACCACATCCGCTTCGACAGGAGATTGGAGGGCGAGCATTTCGCCGAGACGTTCGCGGTACATGTACAAAGATTCGCCGTTCATCCGCGAGTCGGGGCGAGCAAAGTAGATCATCTCGAAGATACAAAGTTTCGGTTCGGCCACCGCCCAACGATGGGAGGTTAACCCTTCAGCCGTAATTGAGACCAATTCACCGGGTTCAATATCGCGGAGGTAGGTGGCACCAATAATATTCAAGGCGCAGGTTTCAGAGGCTAAAACATAGCGCTCGCCAAGTTGACCAAGCACCAAAGGCCGCACACCGTTTGGATCGCGGGTGCCCATCAGCCGATCCGGAGTGCCCATCACCAAACTGAAGGCTCCTTTGCAGCGTTTGAGTGCGTGAATCGTGCCTGAAATCCAGTCCATACCGTCATCCACTGCCTCGCCAATGGCATGAACAATTTCTTCGGAATCTGTTGTGGCGACAAGGGTATGATGGCGCTCTAGAAGTTCACGGCGCAGTTGAGTAGAGTTGACCAAGTTGCCGTTGTGGGCAAGTACTACAGGCCCAAGGCGCGTGCGCGAAAGGACAGGTTGGGCATTGACCCGGCGGCTCGAACCTGTGGTGGAGTAACGGGTGTGACCGACGGCAATCTCGCCTGTGAGGGTGCGAAGCATTTCCTCGTCAAAGACCCGCGACACCAAACCCATATCTTTGTGCATGAGCAGGTGCTCCCCGTCCAACACGGCGATCCCCGCCGATTCTTGGCCACGATGTTGCAGCGCAAAGAGACCGAAGTATGTCAATTTGGCAACATCTTCCTCAGGGGCAAAGATGCCAAAAACACCACAGGCTTCTTCCGGTTTATCGTTGGCGGAATCAGTAGACAAGTTGCTCATGAAGATGCCTCAGTAGGTGATGCCATGCGGCGGGGAATTGCTTGCTCCCAGGTGTGGCGAAGATCCACAACGGGCGCAGAGATGGAGTGAGAAACAGTTTTAAAGGTGATCTCAAAAAGCGTTGGGCGGACAACACCCAAAGCATGCCAGCGATCCCCCAACATTTCTGTGAGCCAGGATTCAACTTTATGACGATCTTCTGGGGCAGCACTGACGGCGATCTGTGAAGCAACTTCCCCGAATCCAGACAAAGGATCGTCGAGCAGACCTGTCATTCCGAGGTTGCCAGCGATACAAGATTCAGCCAGAGCCACCACCAACCCACCCTCCGAAACATCGTGGGCAGACTTGAAAAGCCCTTGAACAATGCCCTGACGACAGACTGCTTGGACTTGTTTTTCGAGGTCGAGGTCGAGAACAGGTGGTTCTCCACCGACTAACCCGTGGATCACTTTTAAATATTCGGAGGCTCCTAGAGTCGGTTTAGTCGCAACACCGAGGAGATAGACGAGGTCGCCAGCCGCTTTGAAGTTGAGTGTCCCAGTTTTAGCAATGTCTTCGACGATGCCGACCATGCCGATAGTTGGGGTCGGATAAATGCCCTGGGCATGGCCGTCCACTAGGGTTTCGTTGTAAAGAGAGACATTACCACCCGTGACGGGTGTGTCTAAAGCGCGGCAGGCATCGGCGATGCCACGGCAGGCTTCGGCAAGTTGCCAATAACTTTCAGGCTTTTCGGGAGAACCGAAGTTGAGGTTATCGGTGACGGCAATCGGTTCTGCACCGACACAACTGAGATTGCGCGCTGCTTCGGCGACGGCTAGCATCGCCCCACGATAGGGATCTAAGTAGACATAGCGACTATTGCAGTCGATCGTGGCCGCTAATCCACGATTACCCAACGGCACAGCACCCACTTCGCCGATCCCGAAGGTTTGGGGGCGCACCCGCAGCACTGCCGCGTCAGCAGCTCCAGGCAGAATCACCGTGTTGTTGAGCACCTGCTGATCGTACTGTTGGTACACCCACCGCTTGGAGGCGATCGTCGGCGAATCCAATAACTTGTGAAGGACTGCTGTCCAATCTTCGGGCACAGGCAATTGGCTCAGATCCATTTGGCGCAAAACTTGGATCGCAGCAGGTGGCTCGGAAAGGACAGGGCGTGGATAAAGAGGTGCATCGTCAGTGAGTGCGCGCGCTGGCAACTCGACCACCACTTCCCCTCGATGCTGGATGCGGACGATCGGTTCTTGAATCACCGTTCCGACCACTACTGCGTGAAGACCCCAACGCTCAAAAAGCGCAATCAACTCTGCTTCACGACCTTTATGAGCAACGAATAGCATCCGCTCCTGGGACTCAGAAAGTAAATATTCGAAGGGGGTCATCCCAGTTTCGCGCACTGGGACGAGGTCGAGATCCATCTCGATGCCGACCCCACCCTTGGCGGCCATTTCCGCCGAAGAACAGGTCAGTCCAGCTGCACCCATATCTTGGGCAGCAACCACTGCACCGGTTCGAAATGCTTCTAAGCAGGCTTCGATCAAAGATTTTTCGGTAAATGGGTCGCCGACTTGCACCGCTGGACGATCCTTTGTGGAGGCTTCCGAAAGCTCGGCGGAAGCAAAACTGGCTCCGCCCATGCCGTCCCGTCCTGTGGTCGAACCGACGTAGAGCACCGGATTGCCGATGCCACTGGCTCCTGAGCGCACAATTTCTGGCGTCTCCATCACCCCAATGCCCATGGCATTCACCAAGGGATTGCCCGTGTAGGTTTCGTCGAAGTAAACTTCCCCACCGACTGTCGGCACTCCGACGCAATTTCCGTAGTGGGCGATGCCGTTGACGACACCAGCAAAAAGTCTGCGGTTGCGCGGGTCTTCAAGGGGACCAAAGCGCAGGGAGTTGAGGGAGGCGATCGGGCGGGCACCCATGGTGAAGATGTCCCGCAGAATACCACCAACCCCAGTCGCTGCCCCTTGAAAAGGTTCCACAGCGGAGGGATGGTTGTGGGATTCAATCTTAAAGGCGACCCGCAAGCCGTCACCGATGTCTACGACCCCAGCATTTTCACCCGGTCCAACGAGAATACGGGCACCCGTAGTTGGAAATCCTTTGAGTAAAGGACGGGAATTTTTGTAACAGCAGTGCTCGGACCACATGACGCTAAACATCCCCAACTCGTTGCGGTTAGGGTGACGTCCAAGTAACTCAACAATCTGAGCGTATTCCTGGGGGCTAACTCGAAGGCGCGCTAGATCCGCCAGACTATGAGGAGCAGCTACTGTTGGTGCGGACATCGCGTCAGAAGCAAAGACAATCTCAAGTATAACTTTCTTATAAGCGGATTCTTAACCTTTATGACTTGCCTTCAGGCAATTGGAAATCTGTGTAGCGGGCAAGATCCGCAAGCTTTTTCTCGCCTGTGTAGGTTTTCCCGTTAATCACCCAAGTTGGATACCCTTCAATCCCTGCATCGGTACACACTTGGGCTTGAGGTGTGCCACGGCCATTTGGGCTACATTCGACGTAGGGCAAGAAGCGGAGTGCCTGCTCTCCGAACATTTCTTTTTGCTCTTTGCAGTGGGGGCACCAGAAAGCACCGTACATCTTGGCACCGCTTTTGGCCAAATGCTTCGCCAAAGCTTGCGCGTAGGGAAGAGAGCCAGCACTGGCACTTTGCACCGAGAAAACGCCGTAGGATCCACCCATAGCGAGTAATACGACTGCAAGTCCACCGAGTACCAAGTTATCCGGCTTTTCCCAGCGATGCCCGATGAGGGTCAGGACAAAAATACTGGTCATCAATACGGCTGAACCTGCACAGAACAGGCAAAAAGCGGCGATTTCGTAGATGAGCAGATAGACCAAGTAGCCCGTAAATGTCACCCCAAGCAGGGAAAAGCTAAAGAGAGCAGGCCAACGCCAACGATCTAGACCTGGAAGGACAGCAGTCAAAAGAAGCAACGCGTAAAGTCCCAGACCAAAAGCAGCGAGAGGAATGCCGAGAAGACTCGCGTAGCTACTTTGGAGAACCAGATCACAGCCACCACCCTCTGTACAGAAGGCAACCGGGGCTGCATTCAGCTTGGTCCAGGTAATGTAGGCAGTCAAGGCACAGCCGAGAGTAGCTAAGGCAGCTACTGTCCAACGCGGCCAAGTCGCTTCGGTGGTTTGCATAATCCTACGCTCAACATACACCTTCGTTTTTAACATATTGCCCAAGGGGAGCCGCTTTCTCTATCCCTAGGCGGGTTCCTTCGAAGTAGGATTTCAGCTTTAATACTCATATCAACAGTCCGATGAATCATGCAGGAATTTAGCCTGCTGTTGGAGATATGAAAATGAAATCTTTGCAACGTCTTCTCTCCGGTGCGCTTGCGCTAGCTATAGGTACTTTGTCTATCGCTGTACCTGCATCTGCCGTCACCCTTGCAGATGGCACCGTCTACTTCAACCATGTTCCCGATATGACGATCAATGGTGCCTATGGGCGCACAACGAATGCCCCATCAGTCTACACTTTTACTCTTAGTGTACCAGCCAACGCTGATGTTGGTGTAGGGCGTGTAGACATTGATCTTGGCGAGTTTGGCAGTGAATACACCATCGATGCGAAGAAGGCCTACGTCTACCAAGTGGGGGGAGACGGTCGCCGCATCGCCCTCCGCGATGGTGCTGCTGCCGCTAGTACTGGACCACGTCCGACAATGGTTTCTGTCGTCCTGGCGGAACCGATTCTGCCTGGTCAAAGTGCTCAGGTGCAACTGCTCGTATACAATACACCCCGCATCGGTGGTGCGCACCTCCTAGGTGTGACAGCCTACCCAGTTGGCGAGATTGCCCATGGCCAGTTCTTGGGCTTTGATCGCGTTCATGTCTGGGACAACTAACGAGTTTTCTCATCTAGGAAAGCCCCGCTCACTTGGGTGGGGCTTTTTTACGGAAAATGGCGGCCAATCCAGGCAACTGCACTGTCTCGATCCGCCAATGTTTCCTCTAGTTGTTCGCGCATCAAAGCTGCGAGCATTTCGCGCAGTTGTGGCCCAGGTTTGTACCCAAGGGTTTGGAGATCGTTGCCATTCAGAAGCGGGACAAGTTGCATACGGCGTTCTATATAGGCATACAAACCGTTTTGCCTAGGCGTGGAAAGTGCTGAACCGAGCAACAGGCAGGCTTCATTGCTCATCTGGTGGCAGAGCTGGTGAATGGTGCGTATTTCTAACTTTTGCTCGGAAAATTTTTCGAACGCAGATCTTTTTTGTTGTGTGAGCTGAATTCTTTCGTTGGCTTGCTGCTCTAAACGAAATCTTTCGATGATGATTGGATCTGCTTCAAGCAATAATCTTTCAAATCGTAACTGCCAACTTGCAACTCTTAACTTAGGCAGCTTACTGACGGTCTCTTCAAGTGTATTTAGTTGATTTTCAAGCAGATCGGTGAGTTTCAATCCTGGATGGATACAGCGCAAAGCATCTAGATCTGCAAGCTTTTTAAGTGCCGCGAACCAATAAGAGGCTTGCAAAATATAGGCCAATTCTGTCTTAAGCCGTTCTCCACCGATACCGTCGTGAAGGCCATTGCTTACACTGCGACGAATAAAGTGTTCTGTTTGAAGTGCAAGGGAGAAATCCAATCGGGTCGCAAAGCGGACTGCCCGAAAGATGCGCGTTGGATCTTCGATAAAGCTATTGGGGTGAATGGCGCGAACTAGGCGATTTTCGAGATCCTGCTTTCCTCCAAAGTGATCGACGAGTTTCCCAGATTGCAGGCCATTCAGGGCGATTGCCATGGCGTTCATCGTAAAATCTCGGCGGTAGAGATCTTGCTGTAGAGAGGCATGTTCTACTTTCGGGTTCACACCAGGCTGATCGTAGAGTTCTGTGCGGGCTGTAGCGATATCAATCGCAACGTGATCTGGCCATTGAATGGTAACTGTTTGATACTTTTCAAAAACTTGCAACTTGATCGTCGAGTCTTCTTGCTTGAGCGCTGCGCCCAAAGCGATAGCGGCACCTGCCTCCCCTTCCGCAACCAAGTCGAGATCTAGATTCGGGCGATTTAACATGAGATCTCGCACGCCACCTCCAACTAAATACAGTTGAATTTTTTGTTTGTCTGCCAAATTTGCTAATTGTTTCAAATGTTCCCAGGCAGAACCAGCAAAATGCTTCTGGAGCCGAGTAGACCAATTTTCTGTCGTTTCTATTGCTTGAAGTAGTCCACGGACGAGATCAGAACGGGTGATAATGCCAACTAATCTTTCACCGTCTAAGACAGGCAGTCTACCAATATTGCGTACCACAAACTTTTGATGTAACACTTCTAAGGGTTCATCGACCTGTGCAGTCAAAACTTCAGCAGTGAGATGATCGGCGATGCGCTGATCAGCCAATCCATGGTGAATAGCAATATCAATGTCCCGTCGAGAGATCAATCCCAGCAATTTTCCGATCTCGTTAACAACAGGAAGAGCACCGTGGCCATAGCGCTGGAGATGATGGCGAGCTGCACTGAGCGTAGCCTCAGGAGCAATAGTCCGCACTGGTGCAGACATGAGATCCCGTGCAACCAGCGTTGGTTTCAAATCTGCTCATCCTGTATAACTTTCTAGAATGCGATCATCTCATCAAAGAGAATCGCGTCGATCCTCTCTATTGTCTCTTGTCTTCGCTTTTCATCGCGCTGATTGAACACGCACTTTGTAGCTCTGCAAGGTATTGGCAAGCAACATCGTGACCGTCATTGGCCCAACACCACCAGGCACAGGTGTAATTGCACTGGCGACTTGCTGAGCAGATTCAAAGTCTACGTCTCCCACCAACCGACTCTTTCCCTCCGTATTGGTAATTCGGTTCATGCCGACATCGATTACAACACTTCCAGGGCGGATCATCTCTCCAGTGATCAAATTGGGACGACCCACAGCAGCGACTAAGACATCCGCTTGACGGGTCATTTCAGCGAGATTGCGGGTACGGGAATGGGCTGTGATTACGGTGGCATTCTTTTCAAGTAACAGCAAAGCCATCGGTTTGCCCACCAGAATACTGCGACCCACCACCACAGCGATTTTTCCAGCCAGTTCTATTTGCGCATCGGCAAGAATGGCCATCACTCCAGCCGGTGTGCAGGAACGTAGACCCGCCTCCCCTCGCACCAAACGCCCCAAGTTGGCAGGATGCAGGCCATCGACATCTTTGTCTGGGTCGATGCGGTTCAGCAAGCTATCGCCATCGAGGTGCTGCGGCACGGGCAGTTGGACAAGAATGCCATCGACAGCAGGATCGGCGTTCAGCGCGTCGATGAGGTCGAGGAGTTCAGCTTGGGTCGTCTCAGCGCCCAAGTGTTGGCTACGGCTCGTGTCGATCCCGACCCGTCGTCCGGCTCTGTCTTTGTTGCCAACATAGGCCGCACTGGCTGGATTGTCCCCAACCCAGATCACCGCGAGACCAGGGGGCCGTCCGTATTTGGCGCAAAGATGCTGCACTTCCTCAGCCATAGATTGTTGCAAGCGCTCGGCCAGAGCTTTGCCATCAAGAATTTGTGCAGTCAAGAAAGGACTCCTTAGGTGGTGCGACGGCGGCGAGGCCGGAAGAAAATAAAACCAGCGATGACCATCACCACCAGGGCTGCCCCACCACCCAACATGAGGGCAATTGTGGTGTCACCTTCTTGGGAGGTGACCGAAAGACGCACTTCATCGAGGTCTAAAGCATCGCCTTCCCCCATAAAAAGACGCAGGGTGCTGCCAGCCTTGGTAGCGTCGCCACTGAGTTGCAGTGGTTTGCTGGTCTGCTCGAACAAATATTCTTCTTCTTGAGTTTTTTTTGCTTTCGGGCTGAGATTGCCAGCAAGGGTGTCGCCGACCGTGGCAGAAACCCGATTTTCAGTCACCGAAATCTTGCGGTTAACATCTGCTTGGTTGGTCAGTTTGCCCTGGTAGTGGATGGAACTACGGGTCAGCGGTCCAAGGGGTTCAAAGGAAGAACTCGCAACCTCGATGGTGATTTCAGCGGGTTCACCCCCGTTGACGACGAGGGTTTGGGGGCCATTGTCACCAGAGATGCCACTGAGGGTGACAGCATGTTGGCGCTTGGGGATCCCTTCTTCGGAAAGTTGCAGTTTGACGGTAAAATCGCCGATCATTCCAGAGTAGCGAATTGCACCAATGGCAGGATCTGCGTCCTGCTTGCCATTGTCCTGAATCGCTACTTTGTTGGGACCAACAGCGATGCGAACGGCCAAAGCGTAGGTTGGCAGAGCACTGCCGATCCAGAGCAATCCTGCTAGTAAAAGCCGCATTTCCAGTATTTTCAGCATGTCTGACAGCATACTAGATCTCTTGGCTGGGAGATCAGTTCAGCGTTTGGGTACTCCAAGACTTGGAATACTGGAGTACTTGGATGTCAAAACCAATAGTTGCCTTGGTTCTCATGGCTGCCATTTTCTTGAGTGCGCCAGCACGGGCAGAATTTTCACCTTGGGCTACGCATGTACTCTATAACCGTCTTACCCCTGGCATGACCACAAAGACAGTGCTCAAAGTGATGGGCAGCGAACCGGCCAAGATCACCGAGTACACCGATCTTGGCAATCACTACGCTGTCTACCAGTGGTTCAATCCCGACAAATCAACCATGAGCTTGCTGTTTAAGGACAGTCAACTCCACTCGAAATCGGCAAATTTCAGACCAACTCTTAGCACTACCAACTAGAGATTGATCGAGATCGCTTCGACGGGGCAAACGGGAATACACTGCTCGCAAACAATACATTTTGTGCGTCGAAACTGCAGAAGAAAAGTTTCCGGCTGCAAACTCAATGCCCCTGTGGGACAGACACCTGTGCAGAGCCCACAGTGAACACAGAGATTTTCGTCGATGGCGATCTCATGACCCATCAGGGATACACCGATGCCTTGGTCGCGCATCCAGCCTAGAGCCGCCTCAATCTGGTCAATATCGCCAGAAAGCTCAAGCACCAGTTTGCCAACTTCGTCGGGAGCGACTTGGGCACGCAGAATGTTGCTGGCAATATTAAAGTCTTTGGCAAGGCGGTAGGTCACGGGCATATGGACAACCGCCGGCGGAAACGTGAGGATGACGCGCTTGCGCATGACGCACTCCAAAGGATAAATCTAGGGTAAGCTCGATGAGAGATTTTTGAGTTTGCATCCATGAAACATGCTGTACTTTCTTCGGTAGCAGTTCTGCTCATTGCTGTCCCCATTGCTGCCAAAGCTGCAACCTATCCTGCTAACATTCAAAAAACATTCTTGTCCGGTTGCCAAAGTGGCTACGCCAAGGCACTCAAGCAACAAGGCATGGCCAGCAAAGCGAAGATTGCTCAACCACTCTGCACCTGTGTCCTGAAAAAGGTTTCTGCACAGATGAGTCTGGCAGATTTTAAGCAAGCGAATCGTGGGCTTTTCGACAAGAAAGCAGGCAAGACCCTCGATCCTGTCACCCAGGAGAAAGTGAACGCCTACCTCACCATGAGCACTGCTGCGGCTGGTCAGTGCCTTAAAAGCATCAAGGTGTAGCCTCTGACATGCGCTCGTAGGCGGCAACAATCCGCTGCACAAGGGGGTGGCGCACCACATCGCTACTGGCAAATTCGCAAAAAGCGATGCCCCGCACCCCTTTGAGAACTCGGCGAGCCACGTCGAGGCCAGAGCGCATGGTCGAAGGCAGATCGATCTGGCTAGGATCCCCAGTAATCACCATCTTTGAGGAGTTGCCGAGACGGGTGAGCAGCATCTTCATCTGCTCGCCTGTGGTGTTTTGGGCTTCGTCCAGAATGACAAAAGCATTGCTCAAAGTTCGTCCGCGCATGTAAGCGAGGGGAGCAACTTCGATCGTCCCTTTGTCCATCAACAGGGCCATGCGCTCCGGTTCCATGAAGTCGTAGAGTGCATCGTAGAGGGGACGCAGGTAGGGACTGACTTTTGCTTGTAGATCCCCAGGCAAAAAGCCGAGGCGCTCGCCAGCTTCCACGGCGGGACGCGTCAGAATCAATCTTTCCACCCGCTTCTCCTGAAGCGCAATTACCGCAAGCACGGCTGCCAAGTACGTCTTGCCTGTCCCGGCAGGGCCGATGCCAAACGTCAGATCGTGACTTCGAATCGCTTGCACGTAGCGCCACTGGCCGAGGGTGCGGGTGTAAACAGGTTCGCTGCGACGGTTGAGGGCGATCACGGAGCGCTGGAGTTGGCGCAATTCCTCCATCTGTCCAGAGTTGAGGGCATCCCAGGCATTGTTCAGTTCCACGTTGCCGATCTGCCGTCCCCGCTGCCAAAGGTTTTCGAGGGAACCAATAATTTGTTGAGACAGTTTAATTTGGGCCTCAGTCCCAGCGATCAGGAGATCTTGCCCGCGAAGAACCAACTGTGCCCCTGTTTGATCTTCCAAAAGCCGAAGGTTTTCCTCGTTGGGTCCAATAAGGTTGAGGGTGCTGGGAATGTCCGGCAGATGAATGGTCAGGGTTTCAGCCATGGAGACCTTTGGATATCCTCTCAAGTGTACTACACTTGTAACTTTGAGCGAATTTCCTTGCCATCGGTGCAAAGCCGACGGAAAATACAGGGAATCCGAAGGTTTCTTTTTGTGAAGACACTCACCCTGCTTGGCTCGACTGGCTCGATTGGCACCCAGACCCTCGACATCGTCCGCGAATACCCGGAGCGCTTCCGGGTGGTTGGACTGACGGCTCACAGCAATATGGATCTCCTCGCAGAGCAAGTCCGCGCTTTTGCCCCGGAAATGGTGGCGGTGGGAAGTGAGACAGCGCGCACTCAATTAGCTCTGTTGCTGGCCGATTGCCCGAAAAAACCAGAAATTTTCGTCGGTGAAGCGGGCAACTGTACGGTGGCCTCTGAAGCGCCTGCGCAAGTGGTTGTCACCGGGATCGTCGGTTGTGCGGGCTTATTGCCGACCCTGGCGGCCATCGAGGCAGGGCGCGATATCGCCATTGCCAATAAAGAAACCCTGGTGGCCGGGGGACCGGTGGTGATGCCTCGGATCAAAGCGAAGGGGGTGCAACTATTTCCCGTAGATTCAGAACACTCAGCGATCTTTCAGTGTCTCCAAGGTGTTCCCGAAGGGGGACTGCGGCGGGTCATTTTGACGGCTTCCGGTGGGGCTTTTCGCGATTGGCCCGTCGAAAAATTGGCCACAGCCCGCAAAGAAGATGCCCTCAAACATCCCAACTGGGTGATGGGTCAAAAAATTACAGTCGATTCAGCGACGTTGATGAACAAAGGGCTAGAAGTGATCGAGGCGCACTGGCTGTTTGGCGTGGATTACGACCACATTGATATTGTTGTGCATCCCCAAAGTATTATTCACTCGCTGATCGAACTGGTGGATAGCTCTGTTTTGGCTCAGTTGGGCTGGCCGGATATGCGCCTGCCGATTCTTTACGCCCTCAGTTGGCCCGAACGCCTACCGACGCCTTGGAAGCCTCTGAACTTGGCAACCGTTGGCACATTGACTTTTAAAGAACCAGATCATGGTCGCTACCCCGGCATGAATCTTGCCTACCGGGCAGGACGGGCGGGAGGAACCTACCCAACAGTGCTCAACGCCGCCAACGAAGAAGCTGTGGGTCAGTTTCTCCAAGAAAAAATTGGCTTTTTGGCGATGTCTAAACTGCTGGAAGCGACGCTGGATGCCCATCGCAGTGCTGGTATTCCCGAACTGGCCGATATTCTCGATGCAGATCGTTGGGCGCGGGAATTTGTCAAAACTCAGGTAAGCCGTGCCGCGACCCAGGTTTTGATCTAGGCGACTTTGCCGATTTCTCGGCGGGAAACAACGATCGTGTGCTCCCAACCGTCCACCCGCAGGGTGATACCCCCGAAAGCGCCAAACCCAACCACTGTCGCCGTCTTGCCTACCAATGTCCGGCCAAAACTGTGGGCGGGTTTGCCCGCTGGAGAGGGATTGGCATCAATGCAGCGCACGCGGTCGCCGATCGCAAGTTGGATCTTCATCGCCTTCGGTTTTCCCCAGAGACAGTTGCATCTAGTCTAATGATGCGCGACTTTTTTGGGACGAGATATTCCAATTTTTTTTGAGATCAGCGTGAGCGGATATAGTGGCGAAAAGCCTTCAGGGTACGCCTATGTCTCGCCTCCTTGCCCTTGTTTTATGCTTCCTCAGTTTTTGCCTACCCGTAATCGCCGCTGGAGCGGGAGACTTTCAGCCAAGTCGTACTGCTGTTCGCAAAGAACTGGTGAAAGTAGTCGAGGCGCAACTGACCGCTTTTCGCTCAGGCAATGCCGCTAAGGCATACTCCTACGCTTCCACAGAGATTCAAAAGCACTTCTCCCAAGCGGATTTTGAAGCGATGGTGCAGACCACCTATCCAGCCATTGCCCATTCGCTGTCGGCAAAATTTGGCCCTGTCCTCGACGATGGTTCTCAGGCTGTCGTCCATGTCGCTGTGACTAGCACCAATAAGCGCCGAACGATTTATGGATATTTGCTCGTGCGTCAAAAAGGAAAATGGCGGATCAGCGGTGTCTACGAGGCCGATCAAGATGAGCAGCCCGGAGAACTTTCTACGTAGCTGCACCAAAAATGGCAGGCAGCCCGTCCTGCCATGAACGTTACATGGTCTTTTCGCAGAAGTCCTTGGTTGGGATCGCAGCTCTAGAAAGGTATTCTTGTTTAACACCGATGCATAAGCAGTCATGGCCGATAGTTTCGACAAAACCAGTGTGGGCTGGGCAATCCAGCAGTTGCAGCAGCGCTTGGCAGAATGGTTGGAGGGAGCCTTCGCCAAGAATCCGGTCGATGTTCCTAACCTCGAATGGCTTGCTCCAATTATTCTGATTCTTTTTTGGCTCTTATTGGGCGCTTTTGGACTTTGGCTGCTTTGGCAAATCGCTTTGGTACTTCAACCTGCCTTGCAAGAACGGCGGCGCACACCGTTGACAGGAACAACCACAGACGAAGAATCGATTTCTACTTACTCCGCTGCTGCATATCTCAAACAAGCGCAAGCCTTCCAAAAGCAGGGTAAGTATCGAGAAGCGGCACGGGCACTCTACTTGGCGATGCTTCAGACACTCAATGACAAACAAGTGGTTCTCGAACAGCTCAGTCGCACTGACGGTGAATATCGCCAACTGATCCAACCGCTTTCCCAAGCCCCGGCTTACCAACTGTTGATCGATACCCACGAACAGATTCTCTTTGATGAAACCCAGACAACGGCCCAAACGGTCGAGCAACTCCAGCAGGCGTATCAGGAGATCGCAAAGCCGTGAAGGAGTTTGTACGTAAGTATTGGTTGGCAATTTTGTTTCTCACCATCACGCTCGCCTTACAGTTCCTAGCACCGAACAGCGATCTGGGTTCTTCATTTAGCCGTGCCCCAGATGGCTACGGTGCTTGGTACGCCGATCTCCATAAACACAACATCCCAGTAAGACGCTGGCAACGACCGCTCAAAGACCTTAAAGGCACAGGCCAAACCCTCGTTATCGTTTCAACAAAACTGCCTTTCTCGTTTTCGAGTGAGTTGCAGGACTGGGTCAAAGCAGGTAATACTCTGCTCCTGCTTCAAAGCCAAGGCTCAGCCACCCAAGCCGAATTTTCAAGCCGTGTTGAACAGGTTCTTGTCGAAACGTCTCGTCGGCATAAGTCCGATCAAGACTGGTCAGAGGAACGCTTGAGCGACTGTCTTAAAAAGAGTGAATTGCCGGCCTGTATGGGCAATTTGGTGCTCGGATCGAAGACCTTGCTTGCGGACAAGTATGGCGATATTGTTTGGGAGTATCCCTATAAGCAGGGTCGTGTGATCGAGGCAACCACCGCATTTCTGGGATCAAATGCGTACCAAGATATCCCAGGCAACTATGCATTTTTGCGCAAGATCGCCAGCCCAACGGGGCAAACGGTGCTGTTCGATGAATATTTGCATGGCTACATCGACGAAGAAATCGCTAAACAAGAGAATCGCTACGGGAGTTGGTGGAATTACTTCTTAACCACTCCGCCTTTTGTTGCCCTTGTCCAAGGGGTGGTGATCTTGCTGGTGCTGATTTGGGGCGAGAATCGTCGCTTCGGTTCAGTGCAGACGTTACCTATAGACAAACAGGAGAACAGCGAAGCCTACATCCAAGCCCTTGCCGGGGTGCTGCAAAAAGCGAGAAGCAGTGAGTTTGTCCTCGAAGTCCTCGGGCGCGCAGAATTAATACACATTCAGCAGGCGCTGGGATTGGGGAATACTCCTGTAGAACGCCAACTCTTGCTCTCGACGTGGTCTGACTTGACCCAACAACCAGCTAGCGTCCTGAGTGCAGTGATCGATCCCCCAGAGCGCAAGCAGCGAATTACCCAGCCCGAATTGTCTAACTGGCTCAAAAGTGTCGAAACTGTCCGCCGCTACCTACCAACCCTATGAGCAACTCCATTTTTAAGCAATTGGCCCAAGCCATCGATCAAATCGTCGTCGGTCAATCCCTGCTCACCCAACAACTATTGACAGCGCTCCTCGCTGGTGGCCACGTCATCCTGGAAGGGGTTCCTGGTACAGGCAAGACCTTACTCGTCAAAGTTCTCGCCCGCTTGATCCAAGCCGATTTTCGCCGTCTCCAACTCACCCCGGACATCTTGCCCAGCGACATTCTGGGCACCAACGTCTTTGACCTGAATACCCGCGATTTCGTTCTGAAAAAAGGACCAATTTTTACCGAGATTTTGCTCGCTGACGAAGTGAACCGCACTCCCCCCAAGACCCAGGCCGCGCTTTTGGAAGCGATGGAGGAGCAGCAGGTGACTTTAGATGGCGAAAGTCTGCCGTTATCGCCGCTTTTTTGGGTGGCTGCGACCCAGAACTCCTTAGAGTTCGAGGGCACCTATCCTTTGCCGGAGGCGCAACTAGACCGCTTTTTGTTCAAATTGATCGTCAGTTACCCAGAGCTAAAAGCCGAAAAACAGATGTTGCTCAACCGCCAATCTGGGTTCTCGGCGCGCAGTTTGGAAATTACACCGATTGCGACTGTCGAACAAATCTTAGAAGCGCGGCGATTGGTGCGGGGCGTCAAAGTCACAGAACCGGTGATGGATTATCTTCTCGCCCTTGTCCAACGCACCCGCAACGCCACAGACTTGGCTTTGGGTGCTTCTCCCCGCTCGGCAGTGGCCTGGTTGGGTTGTTCTCAGGCAGCAGCTTGGCTAGCAGATCGCGACTTTGTCACCCCCGACGATATCAAATCCGTCGCTTTGCCTCTGTTGCGCCATCGCCTGATTCTGAAACCAGAAGCCCAACTTGACGGTGTGCAGGTCGATACGGCGATCTCCACACTGCTCACCCAAGTGCCTGTGCCCCGATGATCCCCACCCTGCGCCTCTACATACTCTTGATTGCCGGTTTGGTGATCGGCTGCCTTGTGGCGGCCTTCGCCGGTTTGGGTTTGGCGTTTCTGTTTTTGCTGATTTTTGATCTTGCAGTTTTGCTGCTCGCTTTTGTCGATAGCCGTAGGGTTCTCCAGGTGGAGGTATCCCGAAAACCCCTTGAACGCCTTTCGATCGGTCGGGAAAATCCAATTACCCTTGTGGTCCGTTCCCAATCCCAACGCGCAAAGCTGCAAATTCGCGATTCCGCTCCTTTTGCTGTCCTGGAAGGTCTTCTAGAACTGGATTTGCGGCTCCAAAGCACAGAAGAACTGACCTACACTGTACGACCTACCGAGCGGGGTACTTACGCTTGGGAGGCCATTTACCTGCGGCAACTGAGTCCTTGGGGTCTGGCTTGGCGCAACTGGAAAGTTGAACAGAGTACCACTGCGGCAGTCTATCCCGATCTACTCGCCCTTCGAGAGTTATCG
This sequence comes from Gloeobacterales cyanobacterium ES-bin-313, assembly GCA_014379585.1. Classification (GTDB taxonomy): domain Bacteria; phylum Cyanobacteriota; class Cyanobacteriia; order Gloeobacterales; family Gloeobacteraceae; genus JACMLN01. The sequence goes on from JACMLN010000109.1 coordinate 89,064, forward strand.
ATCAAACTTGCTTTTCAAAATACGGGTACTCTGCGCCAGTCTCGCCGTTTTGCGACGGGCACTGAGTTTGCGGAGATGCGCGAATATAGCCCTGGAGACGATCCGCGATTGATCGACTGGAAAGCAACAGCGCGCACCAGTCGTCCCCTTGTCCGGGTACTGGAGCCAGAACAAGATCAGACCTTGATTATTCTGCTGGATCGAGGGCGTTTGATGACTGCCCAAGTTGCTGGGTTGAAACGCTTCGACCACGCCCTGAATACGACCCTCGCCCTCGCCTTAGCAGCCACAAATCGAGGAGATCGCGTCGGCGTTGGCGTTTTCGATAAGCAGATGCATACCTGGATTGCCCCGGAGCGCGGCCAAAAACAGATGAGCCAACTCCTGGCAAAACTGACACCGATTCAACCTGAACTGATCGAACCGGACTACATCGGTGCCGTCACTCGTTTAACGTCCCAACAATCTCGCCGTGCCCTCGTCGTTCTGCTCACGGATCTGATCGATCTGACGGCTTCTGCAGAATTGATCGTTGCTCTTGGGCGTTTAACCCCACGCTACCGACCTTTCTGTGTCACCCTGCGCGATCCGCGCATCGATCAACAAGCCCAGCAAACCAGCAACACGTTAGAAAGTGCTTACAACCGTGCCGTTGCCCTCGATCTTCTCGCCCAACGCCAAGTCGCCCTCGCCCAACTCAAACAACGGGGTGTCTTGGTACTCGATGCTCCTGCCAACCAAATCAGCAGCCAACTTGTCGATCGCTATTTGCGCCTCAAAGCCCGCAATCAGATCTGATGTTCTAGCGACCTAACTGAAAGTGGTGTAGCCCCTCAAGAATGCCCCAGGCATAGTGTTTTACGGCAAGATAGTGGCCGGGTCGTCCATGCTTGCGGTACCACCTAAGCAATTCTGGTTGGGCATTGCCGACGATCAATCCAAGTGTTGAATGTTCGAAAAGGCTGATATCGTTGCCAGAATCGCCGCAGACGAGGGTTGTTTCAGCAGGTATATTGAGCTGCTCTCGCAAGTAAAGTACAGCCCGGCCCTTGTCTCCTTTTGCGGAGAGGATATCGACATCTCGGTTGCTGCTGAAGACTACTTGCATCGCAAGACCCGCATCGGTGAGTGCCCGTTGCAGATCGATGAGGGTGTTCGTATGCGCCTTGGGATCGAGAAAGTAACTGATTTTATGGGGGTTCTGTTCGCTGATCGGCTGGAGGGATAAGGGCTGAAATTGCTGGGCAATGAAAATAGCTTGATCACGATCCCAGCCTTCACTGATCTGTTTTGCCCATTGCGGATCTTGTGCGCCATCGCGATAAATTTCGCTCCCTACTCCCGTGATCCAAAAGTCTGGTTCTAGTAAAGCGTGTTCTCTTTGCAGTGCGCGGGCGGAAGCGTAGGATCGACCGGTGGCGTAGATCAGATACATCTGCTCACGATTTTTCTGCAAGCTTTGATTCAGCATCGAGAGGGCGGCATCGTCGCCCACAAGGGTATTGTCTAGATCGCTGACGAGAAGAAATCGCATGAGTTTGTGTACGCGTCTTAAGCTGTATCTTAGCCAGAAGGGAGACATATTTTTCGCCCTTAAGTGAGAAGAGCCGTCTCCACGGCACGAAGAGAATACCGAGTGTACTACCCTGGATGCAAAAGCTTTGGTGGAGGACTCCGGTGATGATTCATGCCTATGCCGCCCATAAACCTGGTGGAGAGTTGAAACCTTTTGAGTATGAACCCGGCTCCCTCGGTGACGCAGAAGTAGAGATTCAGGTGGAGTACTGCGGAATTTGCCACAGCGATCTAGCCATGTTGGACAACGATTGGGGTATGTCGCAGTATCCGTTAATCCCTGGCCACGAAGTGGTGGGGAAGATTTCGGCTTTGGGTAAGTCGGTTCACCATTTGCAACTGGGTCAAACGGTTGGCTTGGGTTGGTATTCAAACTCCTGCATGGTCTGCGAATGGTGTATGTCCGGTAGCCATAACCTCTGTTTGACCGTTGAAGGCACGATTGTCGGACGTTACGGCGGATTCGCCGATAAAGTTCGCGCCCATCAAGCTTGGGTTGTGCCGTTGCCCGAGGGATTGAATCCAGCCACCGTCGGCCCACTTTTCTGTGGTGGGATTACCGTCTTCAACCCATTGGTGCAATTCGACATCCAACCCACAGACCGTGTTGGCGTTATCGGGATCGGTGGCTTGGGTCATATGGCTCTGCGCTTTTTGAACGCCTGGGGATGCGATGTTACCGCATTCTCTACCAGTGCGGATAAAGAAGCAGAAGCGCGGGAACTCGGTGCCCAACACTTTGTCAATTCCCGCGATCCCCAAAGTCTTAAAGCCGTCGCCAATTCCTTTGACTTGATCCTCTCGACGGTGAATGCCGACCTCGATTGGCCGACCTACGTCGATGCTTTGCGCCCGAAGGGTCGTCTTCACCTTGTTGGCGCGGCTCCCAGCCCCATCGCTTTGGCGATTTTTCCGATGATCACAGGCCAAAAGTCGCTCTCTGGAAGTCCCCTCGGTAGTCCTGCGACGACCGCCAAGATGCTCGACTTTGCTGCTCGTCACCAAATCGAGCCGATTACCGAGACTTTTGCTTTTTCCCAGGTCAACGAAGCTCTAGATCGCCTGCGTAGTGGTAAAGCTCGCTATCGGGTGGTGCTCAATCACTAGGCATTTTAAAAGATCGAGATCGAAACCATATTCGTGACAAAACCGTATATTCTTTGATCAGAAATCCTGGAGTTGTTCATGAGACTAGCAGGCAAGGTTGCTCTGGTGACAGGCAGTAGTCAGGGAATTGGGCAAGCGATTGCCATTCGTCTGGCTGAGGAAGGGGCGAATGTTGTGATTAATTACCGCTCCAACCCGGAGGGTGCCCAGGAAACCCTCGACAAAGTAGTGAACGCTGGTGGCCAGTGCCACATGGTCGAAGGTTTCACCGTGCAAGCCGATACAGGCATGGTTGCCGATGTCCAGCGCATGGTGGACCAAAGTGTCGCCCACTTCGGCAAAGTAGACATTCTGGTCAATAATGCTGGTATCGAGAAAAATGCAGATTTTTGGGATGTCACAGAAGCAGATTACGACGCTGTGTTGAATGTCAATCTCAAAGGGGTCTTTTTTGGCACCCAGGCATTTGTTAAGCATTTGATGGCGACTAAGCAACCGGGTAAGGTGATCAATATCAGCTCTGTGCACGAAGAATTGCCCTTTCCCCACTTTGCAGCCTACTGTGCCAGCAAAGGTGGACTCAAAATGCTGACTCGCAACCTGGCCATTGAACTTGCACCTTTGGGGATCACGATCAACAACGTCGCCCCCGGTGCCATCGAGACCCCGATCAACACCAAACTGCTCAACGATCCAGAAAAGCTCAATGCTTTGCTCGCCAATATTCCCCTCAAACGGCTTGGAAAGCCTGCCGATGTTGCGTCCATGGTTGCTTTTCTGGCCTCCTCTGAGTCGGACTACGTGACTGGAACCACCTTCATCGTCGATGGTGGTTTACTCTGGAATTATCAAGAACAGTAGGATTTTCTTGTGACAAATCCAGAACAGATCAGGCTACAAGCGGATCGTGAGCGCACGGCCTATTGGAAACGTTGGGGTTCCTACCTGAGCGATCGCCAGTGGGGAACCGTGCGCGAAGACTACAGTGCCGATGGTGCAGCCTGGGATTACTTTCCCCACGAACAGGCTCGCTCTCGTGCTTATCGCTGGGGCGAAGACGGTATCGCTGGCATCAGCGACAACCATCAGCGACTTTGCTTCGCGATTGCCCTCTGGAATGGCCAAGATCCGATTCTCAAAGAGCGGCTCTTCGGGTTGACCGGAAAAGAAGGCAACCATGGGGAAGATGTTAAAGAGTATTACTTTTATCTGGATAATACTCCGTCCCACTCCTACATGAAGTGCCTTTACAAATATCCTCAGCAGGCGTTTCCCTACGCTCAGTTGGTTGCAGAAAATGGCCGACGCAGCAAACATGACCCAGAGTATGAGTTGCTGGACACGGGAATTTTCGCCGATAACCGCTACTTCGATGTTGTTGTCGAGTACGCAAAAGCAGGGCCAGAAGATATCTTGATCCAGATCACGGCAATCAATCGGGGCAGTGGGGAAAGCGAACTCCATCTCTTACCGACGCTTTGGTTTCGCAACACTTGGAGTTGGAACCCTGAGCAAGAAAAGCCAACTTTGAAGTTGACGCAACCGGGGGTCGTCGAAGCGGCAGAATCAAGCTTAGGAAAGCTCTGGTTGTACTGCGAGAGTGCCTCAGAACTGCTTTTTACCGAGAATGAAACCAATACAGAGTTGCTCTTTGGCCAGAAAAACGCTTCACCCTACGTCAAAGATGGCATCAACAACTATGTCGTTCATGACCGTCAACATGCCGTCAATCCTGAGGGTCTCGGCACAAAAGTAGCAGCACACTATCAGTATTCTTTGGCAGCAGGAGAGACGCGGGTTGTGCGTCTACGCATGAGTGATGTTCAGGCTTTGGCTGATCCGTTTGGTGCGGAATTTGACCAAATCTTTGAAAAGCGCAAACAAGAAGCCGACGAATTTTATCAAGACCTGTCTACCCAACAGTTATCCAAGTCTGAAGAGAATATTCAACGCCAAGCCTTTGCTGGATTGCTGTGGAGCAAACAGTTCTACCACTACGTCGTGCGCGACTGGCTAATTGGCGATCCCGGTGAGCCACCACCACCGGAAGATCGCAAGCAGGGCAGAAATCATGAGTGGAGCCATCTGTTTAGCGACGATATTCTCTCGATGCCCGACACATGGGAATACCCTTGGTTTGCCGCCTGGGATCTGGCTTTTCACTTAATCCCCCTCGCCACTATCGATCCAGATTTTGCCAAACTCCAGCTGGATCGGTTAACGCGGGAATGGTACATGCGTTCCAACGGCCAACTGCCAGCCTACGAATGGGCTTTTCAAGATGTCAACCCACCCGTCCATGCCTGGGCAGCACTGCGCATCTATCGCATCGAACAGAAACAACATGGGAAGACAGATCGCGGTTTTTTAGAGCGCGTCTTTCACAAATTGCTTTTGAACTTCACTTGGTGGGTGAATCGCAAAGACTTTGAGGGCAAGAATGTTTTTCAAGGTGGGTTTCTCGGCTTAGACAATATCGGTGTCTTTGATCGCAGCAAAGAATTGCCTGGTGGTGGACGGCTCAATCAGGCAGATGGCACGAGTTGGATGGGCATGTACTCGCTAAATATGTTAGAAATTGCCCTCGAACTGGCCAAGGACGATCTCGCCTACGAAGATATTGCGAGTAAGTTCTTTGAACATTTTCTCTATATTGCCACTGCAATCAATGGAATTGGCTCGTCCGATATTACCCTTTGGGATGAGGAAGATGGGTTCTATTACGATGCGATGCGACTGCCGAATGGTCACCAATTTCCCCTGAAAGTCCGCTCGATGGTGGGACTGACCCCTCTGTTCGCCGTTGCGACGTTGGAACTGGATACTTTAGAGCGATTTGAGGGGTTTAATCGGCGTATGAATTGGTTCATTCGCAACCGCCAAGACCTCAAAGAGAATGTAGCCTGCATGGAAACAGCAGGCATGGGCGCACGCAGACTTTTGGCCATTGCCTATCGCAAAAAACTTGAACGCATTTTGCACAGCTTACTTGACGAAAACGAGTTTCTTAGCCCCTACGGGATTCGCTCCCTTTCTAAGATCCACAAAGAAAGACCCTACATGCTCGATCTTGAGGGTCAGCAATACTCTGTGGACTACGAGCCTGCTGAATCGACGACAGGCTTATTCGGTGGCAACTCAAATTGGCGTGGCCCGATCTGGTTCCCAGTCAACTATTTGCTGATCGAATCTCTGGGTAAGTTTCATCATTATTTTGGGGACAGCTTTACGGTGGAGTGTCCAACTGGTTCTGGTCAGCAGATGAATCTGAAACAAATTGCGCAAGAATTGGCGCGGCGCTTATTGAGCCTCTTTCAAATTGACGCTTCAGGCCGTCGTCCTGTCTATGGCGATCTCGATGTTTTTCAGCACGATCCGCACTGGAACGCTTCGGTGCTTTTCTATGAATATTTTCATGGTGACACGGGCAAGGGCTTAGGGGCGAGCCATCAAACGGGCTGGACAGGACTGATTGCAGAACTGATTCGGCAACTTGCTGAGGAGTCAGATCCGTGAACGCTTTCAAAAGCCACCTCCCGGAATATCTGATGGAGGCGGCGGAACTCGGTCTATTTATGATTTCTGCTGGGGTATTTACTTGTTTATTTGAGTATCCTGAATCGCCTCTTCATCTTGGTATTGCAAACGGCGATCTGCGGCGATTTTTGATTGGCATTTTTATGGGTTTGACGGCAACTGCCTTGATCTATTCGCCTTGGGGAAAACAATCCGGTGCCCACATGAATCCAGCCGTGACCCTCACTTTTTATCGTCTTGGAAAAGTGACCCTGCAAGATGCACTTTTCTATATTCTTTTCCAATGCTTAGGCGGACTGGTCGGTGTGCTCTTGGTAGCCCAATTACTCAAAAATATCTTTACTCAGCCACCCGTCCAATACGTGATCACTGTTCCTGGCTCTTTGGGGTGGCTTCCCGCCCTTGGTGGTGAATTGACCGCTTCTGTCCTGATGATGCTGATGGTGTTATTTACGAGCAACCACGAAAAACTGAAGCGCTTCACGGGTGTATTCGCTGGCTGTTTGGTGATGTTGTATGTGACTTTCGAGGCACCGCTTTCTGGCTTTGGGATGAACCCGGCACGCACTTTTGCTTCTGCACTTCCGGCAGGAATCTGGACTGCTTTCTGGATCTATCTATTGATCCCACCGATTGGCATGTTGCTTGCCGTCGAGATCTATGGGCGGATTTTTACCCGACCAACTGTCAAGTGCGCCAAGCTTAACCATGCCAACGATAAACGTTGCATTTTCTGCGGAGAGTCCCCGATCTTGATCAGTAAACAGTAATCAATGGTTCAGGGCATAGTGAGCAGCGCCGATCAACGCAGTTCGGTCGTTGAGGACGACGCGCACAGGAATCTTTTCAAGAACTGGTTGTAGTCGGCCTTTGGCGATAAACGCATTCATAAACCCATCTGTCTTGAGCGCAGGTAGAATTTTGGGCGCAATCCCTCCACCGATAAATAGTCCCCCCGTTGCCAAAAGTTTCAGAGCGAGATTGCCTGCCTCTGCCCCGTAGAAAGTGACAAAAAGTTGTAAAGTCTGTTCGCAGAGGGGTGAAGTCTGTTCTAGAGCAGCTTGGGTAATCGTGGCAGAAGGGTCAGAAGTTTGCATTTTTTCGGTAAGCCACTGAGGTTCTTCGCCATGTCCACTATCCCGCAAAAAGAGATAGATATTTTGTAAGCCAGGTCCAGACAGCACGTGTTCCCAACTCACATGATTGAAGCGTGCTTGCAAATGGCTCAGAAGCTCACTCTGAAGGGCATCCATGGGGGCAAAGTCGGCATGTCCACCTTCACTAGCGAAGGGAAAATATTGTTTTCCATCCCAAAAAAGGCCAGCTTCACCGAGACCTGTACCAGCCGAGATCAGCGCGGCATTCCCCGTTGCCTCCGAGTCACCTGGGTTGAGCACCCAAAAATCTTTAGGCTCTAAGTGTGAAAGGCCGTGGGCATTCGCTTCTAAATCGTTGATTAAAGTGGCATTTTGTATATTGAATTGTTTGCTCAGATCCCCAATATCGACTACCCAAGGTAAGTTCGTTGTTTGGACGCAGCCAGCGCGCACTGGCCCTGCGACCCCAAAACAGGCACGATCAATCTTCTGGGGATGGGATTTTATAAAGAGCAAGACAACTGCTTCCAAGCTTGTGAAGTCGCGGCTGACAAAAGTCTCCTCTACGGAAACCTGAAGGTTTTTGCCTTGCTGTTCGAAGAGTGCCAAATGTGTCTTTGTACCACCAATGTCCCCAGCTAAGATCATCCTCTTACCTCCTGCTGTAATCTCCCTCTTCAATTGTGCAGTATCTTTAAGCACAATTGTCTAAGCAGTCCCTGAAAATCCCCTCATAAACGATGCTGATCCTTTTCGACCTTGATGGCACACTGATATCTACCTATATGGACAATCCAGATCGGCAATATCACCGCTGGCAGATCCTGAGTGGCAGGCGTGAACTGCTGGCTCATTTTGAAAGTTGGCAGTACGGATCAGAAGACTTTTTCGCTCGAAATGAGCATTGAACACATTGGGTCGGAGGAGAGATTCAGCCTGACAGTGCCCATGGAGGTGTCGTAATAAGGTGCTTTAAATTCTTGGGCAGAAGTCTAGCGTAAGGCTGTGCCTAGGCAGATGTAGGTCATTTGATCTAATTCTAAGACAATTAAGTCCTGCCGATTTAACTTGCGCGGCGATTTTCAGGAAGATTCATGTTTAAAGAAGAAACAATTGGTTTGCAAATATTGTTCTCCCAGAGGCAAATACGTCCGAGCAAAACGTGGAGCTCCTGTCTGTGGCCAGCAATGTCTGCAGTGAGTTGTTCTAGCTTGTGGTGACATAGTTGTAGTTGACGGCTGCGGCTGTTTAACTCAGTCATTGACTTATCTCCGTTCACTTCATACTCACTATTATTTCTCCTAGGCAGGCTCTTTGTATGAAGAAAGGCTCAAATTTAGATAGGGTTTCGATTAGCTTTAAAAAGCCAGGATCCACTCTAATAGAGCGATCCGTAAATTCTCTAAGTGGAAATTTTTACTTGAGAAATAATACTGAGTACGGATTAAAGCCACAAACAGTGTGGTGGAAAGTATTTTGGTATTTTCATCTTTATGCAAATGGCACACAGGATAACTTGAAACTCAAAGCTGTCAGTAATTTACGGTGAGTAGTTTCTCTGTTTTTCCTTCTTGCTGTTTCAAGTCTCGGTATCTCCCGACCTTCACGCAGTTGGTTGCTGCCCACGGTGCCGCACAGAATTTCCCATCGCTTATCAGTGAGCTTCAACATAGAGACAAATAGTTCCAGTTCTCTTGGTAGCAAATCCGGGCTTGCGCCCCAACGAAGCGCACTTGTTCCATCTTGCCTGCCAGACGTGCCCGTGGCAGCAATTAACATAGGTGGAATGAGCGAAGCAACGTGTATCAGTGAGGCGAGCCAGATGACTTGGCACAAACAGTAAGTCTGTAAGACAATTAGGAAAAACTTTGTGCGATGAGTACTCTGACACCGGAACAGTTGCAGCGTTTGCGGAAGCTTGACCAGTTGATCCGCACTGAGAAAGCGATCACCATTGCCCAAATTGCGCGGGACATCGGCGGGACACCGGGGAATGTCCAAGGAGGTATCAAAGTGCTGCGTACTCGCTTTGGCGCACCTCTAGAGATCGATCCGGTCAAAGGTTTTATTTATTCAGATCCTGAATGGCTTTTCCCAGAGGAGATTCCAACGGCAGATTCAATGCCAGTTCAATCTGTAGCAGTGGCAGCACCAGAGAAGCAGCCCATTCCCGAAGAAGTCGCTCCTGCACACCAAGAGAACTTCAGCAAAGTAGAAACCGCAGGTGGTTCCCAAGTGCCTTCCGTTGAAGTAAGGCCTAACAGCAAAGTAGAAACCGCTAGTTCCCAAGCGCCTCCCATTGAAGTTCTGCCGAACAAAACAGAAATCATTGCTATTCCAATCGTTGAGACCTTTACTGCCGAACTGATGCCCGATGCACTTGCCGTTGCACCGCCGACTGTTGAAGACCTCACCGACCTCCCGCCTGAACTCCTTGAAGCACTACTTAAAATCGATCAGTTGATCCGCAACGAAAAAGCCCGCTCCATTGCCCAACTCGCCCGTGCCCTGAGTGTTGGCACCGATACGATCCACCGCACGCTCCACCGCCTGCGTCAGTGTGGAGCGCCGATTGTCAATCATCTCGCCAAGGGTTTTATTTATACAGACCCAGATTGGCAACTGCCCGCCATGTCTTTAAGCGCTGGCGAACTCTACGTATTGATGTTGGGCAATCGGATGCTGAGTGCCGCAGGAGATACCCCCCTCGGCTTGGAATTGCAACTATCCCTCCACGAATTGGTCAAGCGCTTGCCCCGCCGGATCTGGGTGGATGCCCATTCCCTTTTAGAATCCTTGGATTGGCAGCAGGAAATGCTCCCGCTCTTAGATCTTCTCCTCTGGCAACGCGTCAATGAAAGCCTCCAAAATCATCAAGCCGCTTTCGTCGCCTACGACCGCCCCGAACAACTGCCCTCCGCCCATAAATTAAATGCCTATGCGCTCTATTTCCATAGAGGTGTGAAACCTTACGTGATTGGCTACTGCCAATTGGATCAAGAAATTCTTTGTCTTGCCCTCGATCGGATCAGCGAGTTTAAAATCTTGGATGAAACTTTTACAATGCCTGTCGATTTTCAACCACGGGAATATATTACAAACATTCAGCAATCGGAATCTCAACAAGAACAAACAACGGTCGTACAGATTCGATTTTTGCCAAGTGCAGTCTCCCAAGTCAAAAGTTATGCTTGGCAAAATGAAAGAGTGCTCAACGAAAATGAAGATGGATCACTCACTGTCGCAATGTCAGTCGCAGACTTACATCAAGTCAAGCGTTGGGTACTTAGTTTTGGCAAAGAAGCCATCGTCGAGGCACCCAAAGAACTGATTACTTTAGTACTCAAAGAAATGATGGGAATGGCAGCTGCCTACGGAGCGATCTAGAAAAGCTAGTCTCTCGGTTTTCGAAATTGCGCAATGATTTCCTGGGCAGCTTCTCGCCCACCGAGGCCGAAGGCGATGCCACCACTGATCATCACGAGGCCAACAATGCCACCAAAAAGAATATAGATCAAGACCCGCGAAATACCGAGTTCAGCCAGAGCAGCCAACAGCGAAAGCCCATAAATTAAGGCTTGGGCAGCAGAGCCAACGTAGGCATAGCCTTCCGGCAGGCTAGCAGTAATTAAGCGACGAACTAGATTTCCGAATAGCAGGGCAAGGGCGAGAATGACGAAAGAAGAAAAGACTTGTGGAACGTAAGCAAACAGGCCAACAACAAACTGTTCAACTTGCGGTAAGTTCGCAGTTTCTGCTGCCAATAAGATGCCTGTAATGAACAAAAACCAGTAGGTAAACTGCCCACTGACACGGGCAATATCGATGCGCAAGGTCGTCTGTTCAAAAAGGCGAATTCCTCCCCCTTCTCCCAAAAAGCGCTGTACATTCAGGCGTTGGAGAAGGCCGCGCACTAAGCGACTCAGTACAGTTGCCAGCAGCCAACCGATCAGGAAAGTCACCAAGGATCCGAGCAGGTTGGGCAGGTAACTATAGACCAAGTCGAGTAGGCTCTGTTGAAAGCGCTGGAAGACCAGTTGCCAGTTGTTGGGATCCACCGAAAAACTCCTGTGCGCAATTACCGATCAGTTTTGCTTGTCTTGCCCAAGAAAATCATAAGGTTTGCTTTCACCGCAATCAGCCAGCCAAGTAAAAGATACGAAGCATATATTTATTTTCTACTTTCTCTTGTCGAGTGTCCAAAGGGGATATGTCAAAATAGATCATCTAGTAGTTTGCTGAGGATTCTCGTGACCAGCACCGCTCCTGCCAAGGTCAAGTACGAAGCTGTCATCGGCCTCGAAGTCCATGTACAGTTATCGACCAAGACGAAACTTTTTTGCCACTGCTCAACCCAGTTTGGCAACACACCAAATACAAACATCTGCCCAATTTGCACAGGGCAACCCGGAACACTGCCTGTTTTGAATCAGCAAGCCCTCGACTACTCAGTACAGACAGCCCTAGCAATCAACTGTCAAATTCACCCCCAGGGCATCAGCAAGTTTGACCGCAAGCAATATTTTTATCCTGACTTGCCCAAAAATTACCAAGTTTCCCAGTACGATTTGCCCCTGGGGGAACACGGCTTTTTAGAAATCCAAGTCGAAGGCCAGCCTCCTAAAAAAATCGGCATTACCCGTCTGCACATGGAAGAAGACGCAGGCAAACTCGTGCACGCAGGCGCGGATCGACTCTCAGGGTCGGCCTACTCGATGGTGGACTACAACCGGGCCGGCACCCCCTTATGTGAAATCGTTTCTGAGCCGGACATCACCAACGCCGCCGAAGCAGCAGCCTACGCCGAAGAACTGCGCCGCATCGTGCGCTACATGGGTGTCTGTGATGGAAATATGCAGGAAGGATCGATGCGCTTCGACTTGAATATTTCCTTGCGCCCCGTCGGTCAACAAAAGTTCGGCACCAAAGTCGAAATCAAAAACCTGAACAGTTTCAACTCTCTACAGCGGGCTGTGGAGTACGAAATCATTCGTCAGGGCGACTGTCTAGACAATGGCGAGCGGATTTTTCAGGAGACCCGCCTTTGGGATGAAGCAGGCCAAAAAACGCGCAGTATGCGTTCCAAAGAAGAAGCCAACGACTACCGCTACTTCCCAGAACCGGACTTGGTACCGATTCAACTTAGCGATGGTCAGATCGAGACCTACCGAAAAATGCTGCCGGAGTTGCCCAACGAGAAGCGTCATCGCTACGAAAGTGAATTTGGGCTTTCGGCCTACGACGTGCGGGTACTCTGCGAAGAAAAAGCCGTTGCTGAGTATTTTGAAGAAGTGATTGCCCTCGGTGCCCCTCCCAAAATGGCGGCCAATTGGGTGAATGGAGCGATCGCGGCTCACCTTAATGAAACCCATGCAGCGATTGGGGAACTGAAAGTCAAACCAAGCGTCTTAGCAGAATTGATCGGGCTCATCAATCAAGGTATGATTAGCAACCGAATAGCTAACGAGCTTCTGCCCGACTTGTTTCATGATGGCGGTTCTCCTCGTGCCCTCGTTGAGGCGCGTGGTCTCACCCAAATCAGTGACCAAGGGCAGCTAGAAGCGGTTGTTGGGGCGGTTCTGGCCGAAAATGCTGATTCTGTGGTGGCCTACCAAAATGGGCGCACGAAGTTACTCGGATTTTTCGTCGGTCAGGTCATGAAAAAAACAGCAGGACGGGCGGACCCTCAGGCCGTCAACCAACTGCTGCTGAATAAGCTCACTCAGTGATGTTAGCTCCTTGAAGACCAACCTAAGACGCATGGAGACGCTAAGCATGATCGCTTGGAAAAAATTGACTGGTTCTGTTTTGGCTGCTGCAGTCGCCGTGACTGCTGTTGCCTCTCAGGCTAGTGCCAAAGAAATCGTCGTCAAGATGGGCGCAGACACAGGCGTTCTCAACTTCGTTCCTGCGAAGTTTGACGCTGCCCCTGGCGATACTATCAAGTGGAAACTGAACAAAGCAGGCCCGCACAACGCCGTATTTGATTCTGCTAAGAGTGCCGACGGTGCTGTAGCTACAGGTCTGTCCCAAAAGAAACTGTTGGTCAAGCCCGGCGATTCCTACGTCTCCACCATCCCTAAAACTGCTAAGCCCGGTACCTACGCCTTCAACTGCGTACCCCACAAGGCAGCTGGCATGGTTGGCGTGCTGACAATCAAGAAATAACGCCTTGGGTTTCGATCCTAAAAACCGACCACCCGGTCGGTTTTTTTGTGTGACTGCTATTCTGTGTCAGGAGCATGGGTAAGTCTTTATGAAATACCGCCGGATTTTACTGAAATTAAGCGGCGAAGCGTTGATGGGTGATAAGGCATTCGGAATCGATCCGGTCATTGCCCAATCTCTCGCTGGTGAAATTGCCCGCGTCGTTCAAGCAAACATCGAAGTCGCTGTCGTCGTTGGCGGAGGCAATATTTTTCGGGGCGTGAAGGCAAGTGCCTCTGGCATGGATCGAGCCACAGCAGACTACATGGGGATGCTCGCCACCGTCATGAACTGTCTCGCCCTCCAAGACGCTCTAGAGCGGCAGCACGACACCCCTACACGCCTTCTCTCCGCCATCGAGATGAAGGAAGTCGCTGAACCCTTTATTCGCCGCCGCGCCATGCGTCACCTCGAAAAAGGCCGAGTGGTGATCTTTGGGGCAGGTTCAGGCAATCCATTTTTTACAACCGATACGGCTGCAGCGCTGCGCGCGGCTGAAATCGACGCAGAAGTAATCTTCAAGGCCACCAAAGTAGACGGCATCTACGACTCAGACCCAAAGCTCAACCCAGACGCAAAGCGCTACGAGGAATTGACCTACCAAGAAGTGCTCGTCCAAAATCTGCGGGTAATGGATTCGACAGCGATTGCCCTGTGCAGCGAGAACAAAATTCCGATTATCGTCTTCAACATCTTCGAAAAAGACAGCATCTACCGAGCCGCTACCGGCGAACCGATTGGCACCCGCGTTTTTTAACGCGAGTTCGTTGCTTTGATGTTAAATGGGGTGATATTTGACTGAAGGGTGAAGCGATGGGTTTTGCGGATATTTCGATACGTGAACTAGCAGAAGACTGCCAGCTGAGCGTCGAGAAGATTCAAGAACTCTGCCGGAGCCTCGGGATCGCCGTTCGGGATGGCGACACCTACCTGGCTCTTGAAGATGTTAAGCGCATTCTTCTCACGGTTCGTGAGCTTCCTGCGGTAGAATCCCGATGAGTAAAGGGGCAGACCGCCCCGTGCAGTTACGAGGAGAACCGAGCGTGTTCAGCAAGCGAATTGGATTGTTAACGTTAGTATCAGTCGCTCTGTTGGTAGGGTGCGGTGGGCAACAGCCAACAGCAACAACCCCAGAAACCCCTGCGACCAAAAGTGATGTCGCCGCCGCCGCTGCCCCCAGCGAAGCCGAGATCCGCAAAGGCAAAGCCCTCTTCAAGGCAGAATGTGGGCGCTGCCATGTCGGTGGACAGACCTACGGCACCTACGGCAGTACAGATGTCAACCTTTCCCTAAAAGGCTTGCAAGGTGCCATCCCACCACGGGATAGTCTGCCAGCGTTGATCGACTACATCAAGAACCCAACTAGTTACGACGGCAAGACCAAATTGCTAGAGACGGGCGAGCATCCTTCTTTTGCTAACTTGGATGATGAATCTATACGTCTGATCTCTGTCCATATGCTTAAAGAAGCGACTGCGCCGGGCAGTATCTGGGGCAAGGGCAAAAACGTTAAATGACGAATTGCTTCGTCTGATCGCATCAGCCACTGCACCGGGCATTCCCTGGCGCAAGGCTATCATTGACCGCTAACCTTCGGGAATCTCCATGTCTTCAACATTTCGTCACTGGTTGCCTGTGATGCTGCTTTGTTTGAGTTTGTGCGCCTGTGGTGGTGCACGCCCCTCAGCGGACAGCCTGCGGGATAAGTACGTCTCCGTCAACTTGCAAGTCACAGGCCCCGTCGATATCCCTTCGGACGACCAAGGTGGCCTCAAAACGTTCACCCCAGAGCAGCTCGTTGAAGGCAAGAAGCTCTTCGAATCCAACTGTCAAAACTGCCACGTTGGGGGCGTGACGACCCCCAACCCCAAAATTTCTCTGAACCTCATCAAACTCCAAGGGGCGACTCCCCCACGGGACAACGTTGCCGCCATCGTCAAATTCATTCGTAAGCCGATGAGCTACGACGGCACCGAAGAAGTCTACAATTGCCGCAAAACCGATTGGCTCAAGGACAAAGAGGCCGAGAACTTAGGTGCCTTCGTCGTCCGCGCCGCCCAACGCGCAAAAGCCTGGGGCACAGCCCGACTCGAATCCAACCAGGATTCGATTACCCTGCCCCCAAAGTAAGAAGTGATCCGCTCCCGCCGCAAAGAGTAAAAAAAACAACGAAGCAGACTACCTAAGCTTTTGCTGAAACCTATGGCACAGACTGGATTTGAACCAGTGACCGATCGGGTATGAACCGATTGCTCTACCGCTGAGCTACTATGCCTTGGAGAATCCCGATCTCCTATTATGCAGCCTTGCAAGAGTGGTGACAAGTTAGGGATTGGCCGAAATGTTGATCGGGGTCTGGATCACCCGCGAGGTGCGCTGTTTGGAGCGTTCGAGGGCAACTTCGATCCTGCCACCGGGAACGTTGATCTTGTAGCCAATTTGGACTTTGCCTTCGTACACCCCTGCAGAAATTTCTTGCATCAAAATCGGCGGAGTATAGCCAACAATGCGGAAAGTTGCCTTGCCGCCTGGATCGCCGAGCATCGAAACGGTAAGGACATCGCGGGCGTAAAGAATGCGATCCGCTGGGTCGTAGCTGACTTGATCAATGCGCAGGGTCGATTGGCGTTGGGCTGGATCGAAGGGCGGAACAGGGTTGAAGAGGCTGTTGCCACTGCGGGGGGTAGGTGGTACGTAGGTCGTGGTCGGATAGCCACTGCGGGGGGCGCTGGGTCTACCGTAGGGGTCGTTACCAAGGGAGCCGTCATTGTAGGGACTATTTCGATAAGCTGGTTGGCCTTGCGGGGGAGCGGCTGGCTCGTCATCGTTGGGATCCGGTTGCGGGGCTTGGGCAACACGCTGCTCCCCAACCTGCAATTTGGCGATTTTTTGTACCCGTGTATTCAAACCGGAGCGGGTCAAGCGCACGGCCACAGGCGGATTCGTCGCCGAGTCTTGACCTCCAATTCGGTAGGTGCCCTGGTAGGTGCCAGGGATTGTCTCGGCCATCGGCACGTCGCGAGCCATGCCCGCAAAGTCGAAGACAACGGTTGATCCTGGAGTGCCTTTGGCGACGACTGTCACCGTGTCTCCGGCTCTGACTGCACCATTGGGCTGGATCTGGATGTCAGTAATCGTCGGCTTTTCGATGCGTAGTTGGGCAACTGGTGCTGTTTGACTGGCGATTTTCTTGAGATAGACAAGGGATTGATGGAGAAGAACAGCCGTCTCACCACGGGTCAATACATCGTCAGGTCCAAGAACATCTGGTTTAGGCACATTGACGATCAGACCTGCTTGAGCAGCAGCAGCAATAAAATCTCGGCCAGCGGTTGGCACAGAACCAGTATCGGTGTATAGGGACAACCAACTGTCAGTGAGTGGCTTCGGTAGCGCCGTGACTTTAATCCCGCGATCAAAAATGGCTAAGGCTTCAAGCTTGGTGAGATCCCCCTTGGGCTTGAACTGTCCCCCTGGTGCAAGCATCAACCCCGCTTGGACGACGGCTTGGGCATTTCCGTAATCAGGATTATTTTTTGGAACATCTTTAAGAGCGGCGGCTTTGCTGGTTGGACGCAAATCCAAGGCGCGGGCGAGCCAGCGGGCGAGTTCAAGGCGAGACATATTGTCATCAAGGGGCTGACTTGCCACCGAAAGGCCAAGTTGGCGCTGGACAGCCTCTGCGTAAGGCTTCGTCCAACGCACGTCCAGTTCATCACTCGCTGGAGGTGGAGTTTGCTGCGCTAGCACAGGAACTGTCCCGATCCAGAGACTTAGGCAAAGTCCCAGTTGTCCGCACTGACGAATCCAGGCTTTCATAGCGCTTGACACCCTTCTTTATTCATCAGTTTAGACATAAATAATGACGCAGAGTTCCATTCACAGGAAGGGTATACTCTAGGCATCCTAGAGGAAACAAGGCGATGGCAGCCAACGACGATGACAATTTCATAGATGGTCTCCTGATTGGAGCCGTCGTCGGTACCGTCGTCGGTGGCATCCTGGGCGTGCTCCTCGCGCCGCGCCGTCGCACGTTGCCCGCTGTATCTCCTGAGACAGAGGCATCTACACAAACAGAGGAAATGCCAGAGGCGACCAATGGTTCGATTGAGAGTGCCCGCCGTGGTCTCGAAGAGAAACTTGAGCAGCTCAATCAGGCTATCGAAGCCACCCGTACCAAGCTTACGAACAATCCGGGCGGGGATCCCCCTCCCACCGAACCCCAATCTTGATCTACCCTAGAAGAAGACACATCTGTAACGGTGGCACATGGCCGGATCTTTGGTAACTGTCCTTGGCAATTTTTTGGATATCTACCTCGTTCTGTTGCTCGTACGAGTGTTACTGAGTTGGTTCCCGAATATCGACTGGTCCAGCAACCCTTGGTCGATCCTCAGCCAACTTACTGACCCTTACTTGAATATTTTTCGCTCGATTATTCCGCCCATAGGCGGGATCGATGTTTCGGCTGTGTTGGCTTTCTTGCTGCTGCAAGTGATTCGCGGCTCACTCGGGTAACCATTGATGGCCCCAACTTTTCGCCATCGGGTGGGCATGGGGGATCCCCATGCCCACTATTTCACTGTTGAATTGCGGGTGGAAGGCTGGTCGGCAGACATTCTGCCGCTCCAGATGCCTGTCTGGACACCCGGTTCGTACTTGGTGCGCGAGTACAGCCGCCATCTCCAGGATTTCACGGCGACCAGTTCTTCAGGTATCCCCTTGGATTGGCACAAACAAGCCAAACAGACCTGGCACGTCCAGACCGCTGGAGTCAGTCAGGTTCAGATCCGCTACCGGATCTATGCCAACGAATTGACGGTGCGCACAAGCCATCTGGATGCTTCCCACGGTTACTTTAATGGTGCCTGTCTCTTCCTCTACGTGCCGGAATACATCGATCAATCCCAACGCGTCACCATCCTCCCCCCCCAAAGCGATTGGCGGGTGACAACAGCTTTGCCGTTGGTGGCTGAATCAGGCAACAGTTTTACCTACGAAGCGCGCAGCTTCCATGAACTCGTCGATAGTCCTTTTGAGATCGGTACCCACCAGATCATTCCGTTCACAGTGCTCGGAAAACCTCACACTTTGGCCGTTTGGGGCAAAAGCAACCTCGACTACAACCGCTATCTTCCGGATCTCGAAAATCTGATCAAGACCGAAGCCAACCTGTTTGGTGGGTTGCCCTACGAAAACTATGTCTTTATCGTTCACTTTGCCGATGGCTACGGTGGGCTAGAACACCACAATTCAACGACACTTCTGTACTCGCGCTTCGAGCTTCAGCCCGACGAAAAATATTACAAATTTCTTGGCTTGACTGCCCACGAGTTTTTTCATCTCTGGAATGTCAAGCGTATCCGACCCAGCACCCTCGACCGATTCGACTACGCCCAAGAAAATTACACCCGCAATCTTTGGTTCTGTGAAGGGACGACAAGTTATTACGACGAGCTCTTTGTATTCCGAGCCGGGATTACCGATGTACGGACTTACCTGAAACAGGTTTCTGAGGCGATCACGCGCCTCCAAACAACTCCTGGACGACGGGTGCAATTGCTAGAAGAATCCAGCTTCGATACTTGGATCAAGCTCTATCGCCCGAGTGAAAACACGCCTAACACCCAGATTTCTTACTACCTCAAAGGGCAACTGGTCAGTTGGCTCCTCGACTTGCACATTCGCCTAGAGAGCGCTGGCCAACGCAGCCTCGACGATGTGATGCGCCTTTTGTGGGTGGAGTTCGCCTCCAAAGGTCAGAGTTTCCCAGAGGAAGCCCTGACTAGTCTCATCGAAAAAGCAGCCGGTTGTCCCCTGGAGGATTTCTTTGCTCTGACCTTGCGCTCAAATGCTGAACTGCCCTACGAACGCTACTTGCGCGCTTTTGGCCTACAACTGACAGTTGAGTACGAAAATCGACCTTACTTAGGCATTCGCACCCAAGAAAAAGAAGGCCGCACGACCCTCTCCGTTGTGGAAGAAGGCTCGCCCGCTCATAAAGCTGGACTCAGTGCCGGGGATGAACTGATTGCCCTCGACGGCTGGAAAGTCGCTCATAGCAGCCTCAAAGAACGTCTCAGTCATCTTTCTGCAAAAACCCTGGTAGACATCACTGTTTTTCGGCGCGAGGAGCTCATGACCCTGGGTGTACGCCTCGGTGAACCTGTGGCAGAGCGCTACCACCTCTCGATCCGCAAAGATGCCAATGAGCAAGCACTGGCTCGCCTACAGAGTTGGCTTGGCAAGATTGAAGGCTAACTCAGCGCCCCTGAAGGATATCTAAAATGCGGCGGTTCTCGGTTTGAAGCCTAACTTGCATGGTTTTCGCCAAAAGCCCAACCATTTTCTCAGCAGCTATATCTGGGTCTGTACGGCACCACACGGCTTCGACTGGTTGCAGGGGCTTAAGCTAATCTGAGGAGAACTTGAACGATTTCGATGACCACTGTCGCCGCTGAGTCCGCAAAATCTGCGACCCGCCTTCCTTCTCTCGATGTCTTTCGGGGGATGGCCGTCGCCGGGATGGTCTTCGTGAATAACCCCGGCAGTTGGGATCATGTTTGGTGGCCCTTCGACCACGCAGCCTGGAATGGGTGCACACCGACGGACTTGGTGTTTCCGTTTTTCTTGTTTATTGTTGGCGTTGCGATGGCCTTCTCCTTGGAGAAGTACACGCCAGAGAATCGACCAACCGCTGAGGTCTACTGGCGTATTTTTCGCCGCAGTGCTCTGCTCTTTGGTTTTGGTTTACTGCTCAATGGCTTCCCGTTCTACGATTTGAGCACGATTCGGATTCTGGGGGTGCTGCAGCGCATCAGTTTGACCTATTTATTCGCTTCGCTGATTGTTTTGAACCTTCCACGATTGCAACAGTGGTTGCTGGCAGGTTTTTTGCTCGTCGGTTACTGGGCGGCGATGACACTGATTCCGGTGCCTGGGTTTGGGGCTGGAGTTCTGACTGACACTGGAAATCTGGGTGCCTGGATCGACCGGAGTATTATCGGTACCGCACATCTCTACGGTCAGAAAATGTTTGATCCAGAAGGGTTATTGAGTACATTGCCCGCCATTGTCAGTGTCCTGTTCGGTTACTTTGCGGGGCGTTGGCTGCGCAAACAACCGATTGAAACACAAACATCGAAAACCCTGGCAACCCTGGGTCTTGGCTGTTTGATCTTTGGCTGGTTTTGGGAACTGATTTTCCCGATCAATAAGCAACTGTGGACGAGTTCTTACGTGGTTTTCACCACAGGTTGGGCGTTGATCGTGCTTGCTGTTTGCTTTGAAATCATCGAAGTGCGCGCTCAGAAAGCTTTGGGATCGCCTTTCGAAGTCTTCGGGCTGAATGCCATTGTCCTCTTTGTCGGTTCAGGCATCGTCGGTCGCATTCTCAAGCGCATCCACATTGGGACTGGGGAGCAAGCGCCCACGATCGTCACCTGGATCTACGAACATGGCTTTGCCCCTTGGGCGGGGCCGTTGGTTGGCTCTCACCTCTATGCCGTCGCAAACTTGCTTGTTTGGTGGTTGGTGCTCTACAGTCTCTATCGTCGGCACTGGTTCCTGAAGGTTTAAATAGAGAATGGCCAAAACTCGCACTCAGTTTGTCTGTTCTGAATGCGCCAACGAAAGTGTGCGTTGGCTGGGGCGCTGTCCTGGTTGCAGTGCTTGGAATACTTTTGAAGAGCGCATTGTGCAGCCTGTGCAATCGGCGCCAACTCGGCCTATCGCTGTTGTTTCAAAAGGTCCTACCCAAGCACGGGTCGCCATTGCCCTCAAAGATTTAGAACAGATCGACGAACCGCGTATTGCCTCAGGTTACGGCGAACTAGACCGGGTGCTCGGTGGTGGGATCGTGCCGGGATCTTTAGTCCTGATCGGCGGCGATCCCGGCATCGGCAAATCGACATTGCTGCTGCAAACAGCCTGTGGCCTTGCTAATCAGGAACGTGTTCTCTACGTCTGCGCCGAAGAATCAGCCCAACAGGTCAAGCTACGGGCGGAACGCCTTGCGATTGCGGCACCTAATCTCTACTTGTTGGCAGAAACCGATCTTGAAATTGTGCTCCAAGAGCTAGAAAGTCTGCGGCCAGCGGTGGCGATCATCGATTCGATCCAGACGGTGTACTTGCCTTCTTTGACAGCGGCGGCTGGCTCTGTCTCTCAGGTGCGCGAGTGTACGGGGGCTTTGATGCGCCTTGCAAAGCGGGTCAATATCAGTCTGTTTATCGTCGGCCACGTCACCAAGGAAGGTTCCCTCGCGGGGCCAAAGATGCTTGAACACTTGGTTGACACGGTGCTCTACTTTGAAGGGGATCGTTTTCAGAGTCATCGCCTTCTGCGCTCGGTCAAAAATCGGTTTGGGGCGACCCACGAAATTGGTGTCTTCGAGATGGTGGATCGGGGATTGGTGGAAGTTGAAAATCCTTCCAGTCTATTTTTAACCAGCCGCGAAGACCCAGCTCCCGGCACGGCAACCATCGTGGCCTGCGAAGGCAGTCGCCCAATCGTCGTCGAATTGCAATCCCTCGTCAGTCCAACCAGCTACAGTTCCCCTCGCCGCACTGCAACAGGCATTGAGTACAACCGCTTTTTGCAAATTCTCGCAGTTCTAGAGAAGCGGGTCGGCATTCCGCTTTCGAAACTTGATGCTTACGTCGCCTCTGCGGGCGGCCTGGATGTTTCTGAACCGGCTGCAGATCTCGGCGTTGCCATCGCTGTGGCGGCGAGTTTTCGAGATCGCATCGTCGATCCCCAGACGATCTTGATCGGTGAAGTCGGATTGGGGGGGCAAGTGCGCACTGTCTCCCAGATGGAGTTGCGCCTTAAAGAAGCAGCCAAACTCGGTTTCAAACGGGCAATTGTCCCCCGTGGCTCTGCGACCACCACAGTGGACATTGAGGTGGTACCTGTCGCTCGCGTCCTCGATGCCATTGTCGCGGCGCTGGGTAGTTTTTCGGAAAGTCAGCCGACCAAATCGTAAAAATTGGGCGTATTTCGCAAAAATAGGCAGCTAGAGACTGAATTTTTGGTTATAGGGTTCCCGTCTTGGGATAGATTCGTTAAAATATAAGAGAGAACTTAGGGTGAAGAGCGCCGATGATCGCTATTTCCGTTCAGCCCTCCCACCAAGAACAAAAGGTTCTAAGTTTTGCTTCAACCTTGTATTTGCGTCCGATTTTAAATCTGTTGCTGGCAGAAGTCTCCCCACTGTGGCGCCATGACTTGCGGCTTGGGCTGCAAGAAGCACTCGTCAATGCTGCCTGCCACGGCAATCGTTTAGATCCGAATAAGCTGGTCGTTGTTCACTTTACCGTTACGCGCCATCAGTACGTCTGGACGATTATTGATGAAGGCGCTGGCTGCCCGGATCGCAAAAGCAAAGATTGTGGCTGCGAAGATCCTGAGTTTGAGCAAGAGTGTGGTCGAGGCATTTATATCCTCCGCCAGATCTTTGACGAAGTGGAATGGCTTCCACCTGGAAATCACTTGCGTCTGTGCAAAGACATTCGTCGAGATGCTGCGCCTCACTTGGTCTGAGCTACATTAGGAAGCACCCAATAGTACGCTTATGCCCAACGAAGAGCAGGTCGATCTTTTTAGTTTGCTTGGCGCACCCGTCGAGCCAGAAAAGCCCCGCATCGACCCCGCCCAGATTCCGTTAGATCGCAAAGTGCCGATTGCACCGGGCACCTACGAAACCCTCGAAGCGATCAAGACCGACTGTGAGCGCTGCCACCGCTGTGTCTTGGGTGACTCCCGTACCCACGCCGTGTTTAGTCGTGGCAACCCCGAAGCGTTGTTGATGGTGGTCGGCGAAGGCCCAGGGGAAAACGAAGACCTGAGCGGTTTGCCCTTCGTCGGTAAGTCTGGTCAGTTGCTGGATCGCATTCTGGCTTCTGTGAATCTTGATCCCGAACGCGATGTCTATATCGCCAATATCGTCAAATGCCGCCCACCAGGGAATCGCAAGCCCAGTCCCGACGAAATGAAAGCCTGCAGTGGTTACCTGCGCGAACAGATTCGCCTCGTCAAGCCAAAACTGCTCCTGCTTGCCGGTGGGACTGCCGTCGAAGGGCTGATCGGGGACTCCCGTGGCATTACGAAGATTCGCGGCCAATGGCTGGAGTGGGAAGGGATTGCCGCGATGCCGTTCTTTCATCCGGCCTACTTATTGCGCAACCCCAGTAAAGATGCGGGCAGTCCAAAGTGGCTGGCTTGGCAAGATATTCAGCAGGTACGCGCTAAGTACGACGCGCTCTTAGCCTAGTTTTTGCGCCGCCGCTGTTGGCGATTGGGTTGCGGTGG